>CALAEG010000319.1 GCA_937890965.1 uncultured Caulobacteraceae bacterium
CGGCGCAAAGCGCGGCGCCGGCCGCCGTCTCGCCGGTCTCGGCCGCGCCGCACGCCCGGCATGCCCAGGCGCAAGCCGCCGCCTCTGGTCAGCCGCCCGCCGCGCCGCCCGCCAATGCCGGCGGTCCCGGCGGCGGACGCGGCCATTTCCTCGATTCGCTGGGCTTGAGCCCCGCGCAACAGGCCCAGGCCCAGGCTATCATGGCGCAGGCGCGGGCCAGTCAGGACCCGGCCGCCCGCCACGCCGCCATGGAGAAGCTGCAAGCCATCCTGACGCCCGAGCAGAAGGCCAAGTTCGCCGCCATGCGCGCCACGCGGGGCGCGGGCCCTGGCGGCCAGTGACCCCATGGGTCTGACGCCGAAACGCGATCGCTCATGAGTCCATCCCGCCCGTTCATCATGCGGCCGGTGGCGACGACGCTGCTGATGGCGGCGATCCTGCTCGCCGGCGCGGTGGCGTTCAAATTCCTGTCGCTGTCGGCCCTGCCCGAGGTCGACTACCCGACCATCCAGGTCCAGACCTTCTATCCCGGCGCCAGTCCCGAGGTGATGACCGACACGGTCACCGCGCCGCTGGAGCGCCAGTTTGGCGAGATGACGGACTTAAACCGCATGAGCTCGATCAGCTCAGGCGGCGCCTCGGTCATCACCCTGCAGTTCAACCTCGATCTCGGCCTCGACGTCGCCGAGCAGGAGGTGCAGGCGGCGATCAACGCGGCGGGCAATCTGCTGCCCTCGGACCTGCCCGGGCCGCCGGTCTACGCCAAGGTCAATCCGGCCGACGCGCCGATCATGATCCTGGCCCTGACCTCCAAGACCGTGCCGCTGACCCAGGTCGAGGACCTGGCCGATTCCCAACTGGCCCAGAAGATCTCCCAGGTCGCCGGCGTCGGCCTGGTCACGGTCGCGGGCGGCCAGAGGCCGGCGGTGCGCATCCAGGTCAACAGCCGCGCCCTGGCCAATTACGGCCTGAGCATGGAGTCGCTGCGCACCGCCATCGGCAACGCCAACGCCAATGGCGCAAAGGGGTCGTTCGACGGGCCGAGCCGCTCCTTCGCGATCAATTCCAACGACCAGCTCAGCGCCGCCGGCGACTATATGAACCTGATCGTCGCCTATAAGAACGGCGCGCCGGTGCGGCTGAAGGACGTGGCGACGGCGGTCAGCGCGGCGGAGAACAGCCAGCTCGGGGCCTGGAAGAACACCACCCCGGCCATCATCCTCAACGTCCAGCGCCAGCCGGGCGCCAACGTCATCACCACCGTCGATCAGATCGAAAAGTCGCTGCCCGAGCTCGAGGCCTCCCTGCCCGAAGGCGTGCAGGTGGCGCTGCTCACCGACAGGACGACATCGATCCGCGCCTCGGTGCACGACGTCGAGTTCGAGCTGATGCTGTCGGTCGCCCTGGTGGTCGCGGTGATCTTCATCTTCCTGCGCAGCATCCCGGCCACCTTCATCGCCAGCGTCGCGGTGCCGCTTTCGCTGATCGGCACCTTCGGCGTCATGTACCTGCTGAATTTCAGCCTCAACAACCTGACCCTGATGGCGCTGACCATCGCCACCGGCTTCGTGGTCGACGACGCCATCGTCATGATCGAAAACATTTCCCGCTATATCGAGGCGGGGGAAAAACCGCTCGACGCGGCGCTGAAGGGCGCCGAGCAGATCGGCTTCACCATCATCTCGCTGACCGTGTCGCTGATCGCGGTGCTGATTCCGCTGCTGTTCATGGGCGACGTGGTCGGGCGTCTGTTCCGCCAGTTCGCTATCACGCTCTCGGTGACCATCGTCATCTCGGCCATCGTCTCGCTCACCCTGGTGCCGACGCTCTCGGCCCGCTGGCTGAAGCCGCCGGACGAGGAGGCGCGCGAGACCGCGTTCGGCCGCCGCGCGCGCAAGCTCTTCGCCGACGTGCTGGACCGTTACGACCGCGCCCTGGTCTGGGTGCTGGACCGGCAGATGGCCACCTTGATCGTGGCCATCGCCACCCTGGTCCTGACCGCCATCCTCTATGTGATCATCCCAAAGGGCCTCTTTCCCACCCAGGACACCGGCGTCATCCAGGGGGTGACCGAGGCCTCACAGACCATCTCCTACGGCCGCATGGCCGCCATCCAGGAGCAACTGGCCGGCGTGCTGCTGAAGGATCCCGACGTCGCCTCGATCTCGTCCTATGTCGGGGTCGACGGCACCAACAACACGCTGAACGCCGGCCGCATGCTGATCAACATGGTCCCGCGGGGCCAGAGAAGCGGCTCGCAGGACAAGATTCTCGAGGATCTGCGCAAGCGGGCCCGCACCATCGCCGGCGTCACCCTCTACCTGCAGCCGGTGCAGGACCTGACCATCGATTCCAACGTCGGGCCGACCCAGTACGAGTTCGCCCTGCAGGGCTCGAACCAGGACGAGATCAATCTCTGGGCCGGCAAGCTGGTCGCCAAGCTGGCCGATGTGGCTCAGGTTTCGAACGTCTCCGCCGACGTGCAGAGCCAGGGCCTGGCCGCCTCGATCAATATCGACCGCGCCACCGCAGCGCGGCTGGGCGTGACCGCCGAGACGGTCGATGAGGCGCTCTACGACGCCTACGGCCAGCGGATTATCTCGACCATCTTCACCGAGTCCAACCAGTACCGCGTGATCCTCGAGGCCGATCCGGCCACCCAGCAGGACCCCAGTTCCCTCGGCCAGATCTATGTGCCGACCAGTGGTGGCGGCTCGGCCTTGCTGTCCAGCTTCGCCACCATCTCGATCACGCCGGCGCCGCTGCAGGTGAACCACGTGGCGCAGTTTCCGGCGGCCAACCTGTCCTTCGACGCCGCCAAGAACGTGGCGCTGGGCACGGCGGTCAAGTCGATCGTCAAGGCCGAGAAAGACATCGGCATGCCGGACGACATCACCACCGCCTTCCTGGGCGCGGCGCGCGCCTATCAGGCCTCGCTGAGCAACGAGCTGTGGCTGATCCTGGCGGCGATCGTCACCGTCTACATCGTGCTGGGGGTGCTCTACGAGAGCTACGTCCACCCGGTGACCATCCTGTCGACGCTGCCCTCGGCCGGGGTCGGCGCCCTGCTGGCCCTGATGATCGCCGGCCAGGACCTGGGCGTGATCGGCATCATCGGCATCATTCTCTTGATCGGCATCGTCAAGAAGAACGCCATCATGATGATCGACTTCGCCCTCGACGCCGAACGCGAGGGCGGCAAGAGCCCGCGCGAGGCCATCCATGAGGCGGCGTTGCTGCGCTTCCGGCCCATCCTGATGACCACGCTGGCGGCTCTGTTCGCCGCGCTGCCGCTAATGCTGGGCTGGGGCGAGGGCTCGGAGCTGCGCCATCCCCTGGGCATCTCCATTGTCGGCGGCCTGATCGTCAGCCAATTGCTCACCCTGTTCACCACGCCGGTCATCTATCTGCAGTTCGACAATCTGGAACGGCGGCTGTCGCGCCGCCGACCGAACCAGCACAAGGGCGAGTCCGATCCGGGCCTTTCCGAGGCCGAGCCCGATCCCGGTCCGCCGCCCGAGGCGGCGCCGTCGTGAACCTGTCCGAGCCCTTCGTCCGCCGGCCGATCGGCACGGTGCTGCTCACCATCGGCGTGGCCATCGCCGGGATCGCCGCCTATTTCCTGCTGCCGGTGGCGCCGCTGCCGCAGGTGGACTTCCCGGTGGTCTCGGTCCAGGCCTCGCTGCCCGGCGCCAGCCCCGAGACCATGGCCTCCAGCGTCGCCACGCCGCTCGAGCGGCGGCTGGGCCATATCGCCGACGTCAACGAGATGACCTCGTCGAGCTCGCAGAACTCGACCCGCATCACCCTGCAGTTCAACCTCGACCGCGACATCAACGGCGCCGCCCGCGACGTCGAGGCGGCGATCAACGCTGCCCGCGTCGACCTGCCGTCGACGCTGCGCAGCAACCCGACCTATCGAAAGGTCAATCCCGCCGACCAGCCGGTGCTGATCCTGGCCATGACGTCGAAAACCAAGACGCCCGGTCAGATCTACGATTCCGCCGCCAATATCATCGAACAGCAGCTGTCCCAGATCAAAGGCGTCGGCGAGGTCGACATCGGCGGCGGCTCGCTGCCGGCCGTGCGGGTCGACGTCAACGCTTTCGCGCTCGCCCGCTACGGCATCGGCCTGGAGGACGTGCGCGCGGCCCTGGCTTCAGCCAACGCCAACCGGCCGAAAGGCATCGTCCAGGACGGCGAGACGCGCCTGCAGGTCTATACCAACGACCAGGGGATCAAGGCGGCGGACTATGCGCCCCTGGTCATCGCCTATCGCAACGGCGCGGCGGTGCGCCTGGCCGACGTCGCGGCGGTGACCGACGGCCAGGAGGACATCCACAATCTCGGCCTCTACAACGGCCAGCCGGCGATCATCGTGCGCATCACCCGCGAGCCGGGCGCCAACATCGTCTCCACCGTCGACACCATCAAGAAGGAGCTGCCGCTCCTGCAGAGCCAGCTCCCGGCCGACATCACAATGGCCATCGCGGTGGATCGCACCACCTCCATCCGCGCCTCCCTGAACGACGTCGAGCGCACCCTGGCCATAGCCATTCTGCTGGTGGTGGCCGTGGTCGCGGTCTTCCTGCGCAACGGCCGCGCCACCATTGTGCCGGCCATCGCGGTGACGGTGTCGCTACTCGGCACGCTGGGGGTGATGTTCCTGCTGGGCTTCAGCCTCGACAACCTGTCGCTGATGGCCCTGACCGTCTCCACCGGCTTCGTGGTCGATGACGCCATCGTGGTGCTGGAGAACATCACCCGCCACCTTGAAGCCGGCGTCGGCCGGTTCGAGGCGGCCTTGATGGGGGCCCAGGAGGTGGGCTTCACTGTCCTTTCCATCAGCATTTCGCTGATCGCCGTCTTCATCCCGATCCTCCTGATGGGCGGCATCATCGGGCGGTTGTTCCGCGAGTTCGCCGTCACCCTGTCGACGGCCATCCTCGTCTCGCTGGCCATCTCGCTGACCACCACGCCCATGCTCTGCGCCTATTTCATCGGTAGGCCGTCCCACGGCGCCAAACAGCCCTGGTGGTCGCGCGCCGCGGAACGCAGCTTCGACTTCATGGCGCGGGTCTATGAGCGCGGCCTGCGCTGGGCGCTGGATTCAGGCCCGATCATGCTGGTCATCCTGGCCGCCACCATCGTCTTGAACATCTATCTGTTCGCCATCGTGCCCAAGGCGCTCTTCCCGCAGCAGGACACCGGCCTCTTCCAAGGCGGTATGCAGATGGACCAGTCGAGTTCGTTCCAGGTCTCCCAGTCGCGGATGAAGCGCTACGTCAACATCGTCGGCAAGGACCCGGCGGTGGACTCGGTGGTGGGCTTCACCGGCGGCGGCGGTTCCAGCGGCGGCTTCATGTTTGTGTCGCTGAAGCCGGAGTCCCAGCGCCCGAGCGCCGACGCGATCATGAACCGGTTGCGGCTGCAGTTCGCCAGCGTCACCGGCGCCAGCCTCTTCCTGCAATCGGTGCAGGACTTCCGTTTCGGCGGTCGCGCCTCCAACGCCCAGTACCAGTACACGCTCGAGGCCGACAACATCGCCGACCTGCGCGCCTGGGCCACCAAGCTGGCGACCCAGCTGAAGACCGACCCGACCCTGACCGACGTCAATACCGACCAGCAGGACCATGGCCTGCAGGCCTATGTGAACGTCGACCGCGACACCGCGGCGCGGCTGGGCCTCACCTCGGCCAATATCGACAACGTGCTCTATGACAGCTTCGGCCAGCGGCAGGTCTCGACCATCTACAACGCGCTGAACCAGTACCATGTGATCATGGAGCTGCCCCAGGTCGACGCGCAGGATCCGACCGCGCTGAATAATGTCTATCTGTCGACGCAGACCGCCGCCAAGGCGGTGACGGCGGCGGCCGCACCGGCCTCGTCGACGACGGCGGCCGCGGCGTCGGTCAATACGCTCGCCCTGGCCTCCTCGACGGCGACAGCGGGCGCGCCCGGCGCCGCGCCGGTTAGCGCCCTCGGCGGGCCGGTGGCGCCGCCCAGCCGCAACGCCGCCACCGGCGTCGCGGTCAGCGGGACCGCCGAACGCGTCGTGCCGCTGACCTCGATCGCCTCATTCAGCCAGACCTCGGTGCCCACCTCGGTCAACCACCAGGACGTCTCGCCGGCGACGACCATCTCGTTCAACCCGGCGACGGGCAAGTCGGATTCGGAAGTGGCCGCAGCGGTCGACCAGGCCTCGGCCGCCATCCACATGCCGACCACCGTCCATGGCAGCTTCCAGGGCACGGCCAAGATCGCGCAACAGTCCTGGTCAAGCGAGCCGGTGCTGATCGCGACCGCCCTGCTCGCCGTCTACATCGTGCTGGGCGTGCTCTACGAAAGTTATGTTCACCCGCTGACCGTGCTCTCGACCCTGCCTTCGGCCGGGGTGGGCGCGGTGATCGCGCTGATCCTGTTCAAGATCGAGTTCAGCATCATCGCCTTCATCGGCGTCATCCTGCTGATCGGCATCGTCAAGAAGAACGCCATCCTGATGATCGACTTCGCGCTGGAGGCCGAGCGGGCGCAGGGGCTGACGACGCGCGACGCCATCTACCAGGCGGCTCTGCTGCGCTTCCGCCCGATCATGATGACCACCTTCGCCGCCATTCTCGGCGCCCTGCCGCTGGCCATCGGCTGGGGCGAGGGCTCGGAACTTCGCCGGCCGCTCGGCATCACCATCATCGGCGGGCTGCTGGTCAGCCAGGTCCTGACCCTGTTGACCACGCCGGTCGTCTATCTCTACGTCGACCGCTGGCGGCGGCGGTCCAATGACGAAACCCACCTCGGCCGCGTCGGTTCTGGTCCTAATTCGCCGGACCTGCGGCCCGAGCCCGCCTAGGATGTCGATTATGCCTTGCCTCCCCAAGTCCCTCCGCTGGACACTCCTGCTTTCCGCCGCCGCAGGTTTAGCGGCCTGCGAGGTCGGGCCCAACTATCACCGCTCGCCGGTCGAGACCCCGCCGGCCTTCAAGGAAGCGGCCGGGTGGACCCCGGCCCAGCCGGCGGACGGGGTCGATCGCGGCGACTGGTGGACGGTGTTCAACGATCCGCTGCTGAACCAGCTGGAGAGCCAGGTCGCGGTCTCCAACCAGAACCTGAAGGCGGCGCTGGAGGCCTATAACCAAGCCCACGACGTGGTGGCGCAGGATCGCGCGGCGCTCTTCCCCAGCCTGAACCTGACCGGCTTGACGACTTTATCCAAGCACGGCGGCTCCGCGACGGTCACCAGCGCCGGCACCGTGGTCCAAGGCAGCAAGCCCGTCAGCCAATATCAGGTCCAGCTCGGCGCCAGCTGGGCACCCGACGTCTGGGGCAAGATCCGCCGCCAGGTGGAGGGCGCCAAGGCCAACGCCCAGGCCTCCTACGCCGATCTCGCCAACGCCCGGCTGTCGGCGCAAAGCACGCTGGCCGCCGACTATCTCGAGCTTCGCTTGGTCGACGCCCAAAAGGGGGTGCTGACCTCGACCGCCGCCGCCTACACCAAGGCGCTGACCATCACCCGCAACCAGTACAATGCCGGCACCGTCAGCAAGGGCGTCATGCTGCAGGCCCAGACCACGCTCCTGAACGCCCAGGCCAACCTGGCGGACCTCGACACCCAGAGGACGGCCAGCGAGCACGCCATCGCCGTCCTCACCGGCAGGCCGCCGGCCGACCTGACCATCGCGCCGGATCCCACCTGGAATCCTAACCTGCCGCAGACCCCGATCGAACTGCCGTCCACCCTTCTGGAGCGCCGCCCGGACATCGCCGCCGCCGAACGCAGCGTTGCGGCGGCCAACGCCCAGATCGGCGTACAGGTGGCGGGCTACTATCCCAACCTCACCCTCTCCGGTTCGGGCGGCCTGGCCAGCACCAACATCAGCCAGTTGTTCAATGCCTCCAGCGAGCTCTGGTCCATCGGCGCCAACGTCGCCCAGACCGTGTTCAACGGCGGCCTGACCACGGCCCTGGTGCGCGAAGCCAAGGCCGCCCACGATCAGGCTATCGCTCAGTATCGCCAGACCGTGCTGACCGCCTTCCAGCAGGTCGAGGACGACCTCTCCGCCTCGCGCGTGCTGCAGACCGAGGAGCCGCTCCGCCAGGACGCCTCCAACGCCGCCAACCAGGAGGAGACCATCGCGCTGAACGAATACCGCGCCGGCACAGTCGACTACACCACCGTGGTCATCGCCCAGGCCACGGCGCTCAGCGCGCGTCAGACGCTTTTGACCCTTCAGGTCCAGCGCATGACCACCGAGGTCAGCCTGATCGAGGCGCTGGGCGGCGGCTGGTCGGCGACCCAACTGCCGAAGTCGTGACTTTGTCGCGGGCCTCCTGCTAAGCTCCTGACCTAGAGCGGGTTGAGGAAAAGTGCGAAGCGGTTTTCCGCCCGCAACCCGCTCTAAACTTTAGGAATCGATCACATTCATGATTTTGGATTGATTCAATCCAAAATCATCGTGATCTAGGGGCCGCCTGACAGCCCGCGAACAGATGGAGCTTCGCGCGTGAAGATATCGGCATCGCGGGTCTGGCTCGTCGCCCTCATCGCGCCGCTCGCGCTGGCGGGCTGCGGCGTCAACACCATTCCGACCGACGAGGGCCGCGCCCAGGCTGCCTGGGCCGACGTCCAGGCGCAGTACCAGCGCCGCTCCGACCTGATCCCCAACCTGGTGGCCACCGTCCAGGGCTATGCGCAGCAGGAGAAGAGCGTGCTGGTGCAGGTGACGCAGGCGCGCGCCCAGGCGACCCATGTGTCGGTCGACGCCTCCACGATCACCGATCGGAACAAGTTCCAGGCCTATCAGCAGGCCCAGAACCAGCTGTCCGGCGTGCTCGGCCACCTGTTGTCGATCACCGAGAACTATCCGGACCTGAAGTCGAACGCCAACTTCCTGGCCCTGCAGTCCCAGTTGGAGGGCACCGAGAACCGCATCGCCATTTCACGGCGCGACTTCAACGAGGCGGTACGGGTCTACAATACCGACCTGCACACCTTCCCGGGGGTGATCTGGGCCAGCACCCTCTACAAGTCGGAAAAGCCGATGCAGATGTTCGAGGCCGCGGCCGACGCCCAGGCCGCGCCCAAGGTCAGCTTCCCAGCCCCGACGAACCAATAGCGGCCTCATGATCCGCACCCTGATCGCGCTCACGCTCACCGCCCTTGTGCTGGCGGCCGCGCCGGCGCGGGCCGCGCCGAGCTTTCCGCCGCTCACCGGCCGCGTCGTCGACGACGTGCACGTGCTTTCGGCCCAGACCCAGGCGGATCTCACCGCCAAGTTGGCCGCCCTCGAGCAGAAGACCGGCGACCAGGTGGTGGTGGTGACGCTGCCCTCGCTGCAGGGCCTTGAGATCGAGGACTATGGCTACCAGCTCGGCCGCGCCTGGGGCATCGGCGAAAAGGGCAAGAACAACGGCGCGATCCTCATTGTCGCGCCCAGCGAACACAAGGTTCGCATCGAGGTCGGCTACGGCCTTGAGCCGGTGCTGACCGATGCGCTCTCCAGCGTCATCCTGCAGGAGCAGGTGCTGCCCAAGTTCCGCGCCGGCGACGTCGAGGGCGGGGTGGTCGCCGGGACCGACGCCATCATCGCTCAGCTCGATCTCGACCCGGCCCAGGCCCAGGCCGCCAACCAGGCGGCGGCGCAGCAGCCGGTCCAGCATCCCAATCCGATTCCGGTCATCCTGCTGCTGGTCTTCGTCTTCTTCGCCCTTCGCGCCCTGTTCGGCCGACGCGGCGGCGGCTTCTGGGCCCTGCCCTTCCTGTTCATGGGCGGCGGCAATGCCGGCGGCTTCAGCGGCGGGGGTGGATTCAGCGGCGGCGGCGGCTTCAGCGGCGGCGGCGGCTCGTTCGGCGGCGGCGGCGCCTCGGGGGGATGGTGAGATGCTGAACCCCGCCGATCACGACCGCCTGCACGACGCTCTCGCCAAGGCCGAGGCCGCCACCCGCGGCGAAATCTTCTGCATCGTCGCCCGCGAGAGCGCCGCCTATCGCGAAGTGCCCCTGGCCTGGGCGGCCATCGTCGCCCTGCTCGGCCCCTTGCTGGCCCTGACGTTCGGCCTGCGCCCCGCCATGCTGCTCAGCCCGCTGCAGGGCGGCTGGACGGCGGCCCATGCCGGCGCGCTGGAAGCCGCGAGCATGGGCGCCGTGGTCGCCTATGCGGTGGCCCAGGTCATCCTGTTCGTGGCGGCCCTGGGCCTGGTCTCGATCCCCCAGGTTCGCCGGCTGTTGACGCCGGGTTTCGTCAAGAAGGCGCATGTGCATTCCCGCGCGCTGGAACAGTTCGACCATCGCCGCCACGCCGGCCGCGCGCCGACGGGGGTCCTGATCTACGCCTCGACGGCGGAACGCTGCATCGAGATCGTCGCCGACGAGGACATCCACGAAAAGGTCGGCGAGGTCTATTGGAACGACGCCATCAAGGCCGCCACCGCCAAGATCCGCGCAGGCGACGCGGTGGGGGGTTTGATCGCCGCGGTGGAGATGTGCGGAAAGGCCCTGGCGGACAACTTTCCGAGCGACGGGTCGGCGCGGGATGCGCCTGCCGACGACGTCAGCGAGATCTGAAAGGCGCCGCGCGCGCCTCGGCCGACACGGGTTACATGTCCCTGCTTCGTCTCAGCGATCGAACCCTGGCGCAATCCCGAAACGGCGCCTGGCCGGGCGCCTATGACCGCTCCGCCGTCACCGTGGGCGTCGTCCACCTGGGTCCGGGCGCTTTCCACCGCGCTCACCAAGCGCCGGTGTTCGATCAGCTGCTGGCCGGCGATCCGCGCTGGGGCCTCTGCGGCGTTTCGCTGAGGAGCGCCGCGGTGCGCGAGGCCCTGGCGCCCCAGGACGGGCTCTACACCCTGGTCGAACTCGACGCCGAGGTGCGGGCGCGCATCGTCGGCGCGGTGAAGGAGCTGGTCACCGCGACCGACACGCCGGGCCTGGTGCTGGAACGCCTGGCGTCGCCGCGGACGCGGCTGGTCACCCTGACCGTCACCGAGAAGGGCTATTGCCTGACGCCCGCCGGCGATCTCGACCTCGATCACCCTGACATCGCCTTCGACCTCGTCCGGCCGGCCGCGCCACGCAGCGCCGTTGGCTGGCTGGTGGAAGGCCTGCGAGTCAGGCGCGCGGCGGGCGCCCCGGCCCCGAGCGTGGTCAGTTGCGACAACCTCACGGATAACGGCGGCAAGCTGGGCCGTGCGGTCGCCGCCCTGGCCGAGGCGCAGGGCGACGCCGATCTCTCGGCCTGGCTTCAGGACCATGTGCGTTTCCCTAACACCATGGTCGACAGCATCACGCCGGCCACCGACGAGCCCCTGAAAGCGCGGGTGCGGGACCTCATCGGCCTCGATGACGCCTGGCCGATCCAGCGCGAGCGGTTCAGCCAGTGGGTCATCGAGGATCGCCTCGCGCCCGGCGCGCCGGACTTGGCCAGCGCTGGCGTCACGGTTGTGGCGGAGGTGCGCCCATTCGAGCAGGCGAAGCTGAGGCTGCTCAACGGCGCCCACTCGACCCTCGCCTATCTCGGCCTGTTGGCCCGGTTGGAGACCGTGGCCGACGCCATGGCCGATCCGGGCCTGGCGGGATTCACTGAGCGGCTGATGCGGATAGACATCGCTCCCAGCCTGCCGCGGACCCCGGGCCTCGATCTCGATGCCTATACGACCGCCATCCTCGGCCGTTTTCGTAACCCGGCGATCCGACATCGGCTGTCGCAGATCGCCTGGGACGGCTCCCAGAAGCTGCCGTTCCGCCTGCTCGGAACTATTGCCGACGCGCTGGCCGCGGGCCGCCCGGTCGAGCGGCTGTGCGCGCCCGTCGCCGCCTGGATGCTGTTCGCGGCACGGCGTGCGCGTGGCGCCGAGCCGCTCATCGATCCGCTGGCGAGCCGCATCGCCGCCATCGCCGGGTCGCCGACGGATGAGCAGCCGGGACGGTTCCTGGCGCTGGACGCGGTCTTTCCGCCCAGACTCGCCGCCGATGAACGGTTCAGGCGCGCGGTGGCGGCGGCGCATCGTGCGCTGGCGGAAGGCCGGATGGCGGACGTTCTGGCCCTCTAGGTCCCCGGCGACGCCGCCACGAAGCGAGGGGCGCCGGCCTAACCCGGCG
>CALAEG010000320.1 GCA_937890965.1 uncultured Caulobacteraceae bacterium
ATCGACCTTGTCGCACGTAAGCAGGCTTGAGCGCGCGCTCGGACGACCATGCTTCCCGGGCAAGCGGGATTGTCCTAACCTCGCAGTGACCTAGAGCGGGTCCTAGGAAAAGTGCGAAGCGGTTTTCCGCCCGCAACCCGCTCTAACTCTTAGGGATCGATCACGTTTATGATTTTGGATTGGTTCAATCCAAAATCATCGTGATCTAGGAGGACGCCATGGCGGGATGGGACGGAAGGGGCCTCGTTTCCACGGCTTGGCTTGCCGACAACCTCGGCGATCCGGACCTGCGAGTGTACGACGTGACCGTCCATCTGCGGCCGGCGGCGAACGGACCCTACAGGATCGAGAGCGGGCGAGCCGACTACGAGGTCGCGCACATCCCCGACGCCGCCTTCCTGGACCTCGCCCGAGATCTGTCCGACCCCGACGCCAAGACGACTTTCACCATGCCGCCGCTCGATCGGCTCTCCCGGGCGCTCGGGTCCGCCGGCGTGAAGCGCGGGGCGCGGGTTGTCGCCTACACGACGACGACCCCCATGTGGGCCACGCGGCTGTGGTGGATGCTGCGTTCATCGGGCTTCGACGACGTCGCGGTGCTGGACGGCGGCTTCGCCAAGTGGATGGTGGAAGGTCGCTCGGTGGAGGCCGGCGCGCGCGCTTATCCGCCAGCCGATCTGTCGCTGGTCGCCCGGCCTGGCGCCTGGGCCAACAAGCAGGCGGTGCTGGAAGCGATTGGCGACGGCGCCGTCTGCACCATCAACGCCCTGTCGCCCAGCGTCCACAGCGGCGAGTCGGCGATGAACTACGGCCGCAAGGGCCATATCAAGGGTAGCCGCAACGTCCCCTACGCGGCCTTGCTCAACGCCGACGGGACCTACCGCGACGACGCCGAACTGCGCTCGCTCTTCAAGGACGTGGGCGCACTCGAGCGGCCGCGGGTGATCTGCTACTGCGGCGGCGGCATCTCTGCGACGATGGATGCTCTGGCGTTGACGCGACTCGGCCATCCGTCGGTGGCGGTTTACGATGGCTCGATGTCGGAATGGAGCCGCGACCCCGATCTGCCGATGGAGCTGGGCGCCTAGCCGAAAACCTGCCTTGCGATTTGGCTTGCCGCCATAGATGTCGGACAGCAGGTCGATCAAGAGCTCGCCGCGTAAGGACCCGCATCGCCATTCAACATTAACTCGCCGCCCCAATACTGCACCGCGAAGTAGGTGCTTGGGGGTACAGTGTGGCTCAGTCCGGAGAGCCCGCCGAACGCGGCGGCGACAACGCCATCGACGATCTTGATCTCGAGGCTCAGCGCGAGAGCTTCAATCGCATTGTCCGCGTCGCGGTTGAATTGCTGGGCGGCGCTGGCGGCGAGGTCGCCATTCGCCGTCACGCGCACGTCTGGCGCTCCAGCGGCCGCGTCGTCCAAAGCACGCCGATCGCTTCGCTCGTCGAAGCGTCCGAGGGCGCCTTTTGGGTTGAAGACTGGACCAAGGATCCGCGCATCGATGCGAGCCTGATCGATGCCGAGTTCAACGCCTATCCGCTCTATGTCGGAGTCCCTATTCGGCTGGGGGATGGCTCGATGCTCGGGGTGTTGTCTGTCGTTGGCGCATCACGGTTGCCGCACGACGAGGCCAAGGCGGCTCGGCTGATGGACTTGGCGGGCCTGATCGCCGACGACGTCGAGCGGCGGCGGGCGCTGAACGCCAAGGCGATGGCCGAAGCGGACGCGGCCGCGGCCCGTGCGACGGCTTCATCCCTTGTGGAGAACGCACCTTTCGCGGTGTCGATGACCGATCGCGACCTGCGTATCCTGCAAGTCAGCCAGCGCTGGCGCGAGGAGCGTGGCATGGCCAACGCCGCGGTCGTCGGGCGCTCCGTCCATGAACTCTTCCCCGAGTCCGACTGGTCTGCCCATGCCCGCGTTTTGGCCGGAGAGACCCTACGCCGCGAGGGACAGCTGACCCTCGCCGACGGCCGCAAGCCCTGGCTGCGCTATGAGCATACGCCCTGGCGCGATGCTAGTGGTGAGATCGGCGGCATCCTGAGCATGAGCGTCGATATCAGCGAACTGATCGAGGCGCTGCAGCGGGCCGAGGAGTCCGAGAAGCGACTAAAACTGGCCCTGGAGATCGGCGAGCTGCGCATGTGGGAGGTCGACATGCGGACTCGGACCGTGAGCGATGCAGGCGTCGATCCTCGATTGTCGGCGGCTCCTCAGACCTTCGAAGACCTGACCGACGGGATTATGCAGGGCATCCACCCGCATGACCGGCCCGAAGTCGAGGCGGCTTGGCGTCGCCACATCGAGGAAGGCGCGCCCTTTCGGATCGTCTGCCGTGTGATGCAAGAGAAGGGTCCACACGTCTGGGTCCAGTGCGCCAGCGAGGCGATCCGCGATGACGACGGCGAGATGATCCGCGTCGTCAATGTCATGCGCAATATCGACCAGGCCAAACGGGCGGAGCTGAACCTGCAGCGCGCTCGCGACGCCGCCGAGGCCGCCAGCCGCGCCAAGAGCGAGTTCCTGGCCAATATGAGCCACGAGATTCGCACACCGTTGAACGGGGTGATGGGTGTTGTCGGCGCCCTTGGAACGACCGAACTGTCCCAATCGCAGCGTGAGATGGTGGGCCTCATCGACAGCTCCGCCAAGACCCTGGAGTGCTTGTTGTCGGACGTGCTGGACTTGGCGCGCATCGAGTCGGGCCGGCTGGAACTGAAGCCGGAAGATTTTGATCTGGTGCAATCGGTGCGCGATGTCGCGGCGCTGTTTGAGCCATCGGCGCGCGCCAAGGGGCTGGATCTCACCGTCGAGACCTCGCCGGCCGCGGCCGGCCTTTTGGTCGGCGACGCTCCCCGCATCCGCCAGGTGCTGTCGAACCTCGTGTCCAACGCCGTGAAGTTCACCGCCGAGGGCGCGTCCATATCCGTCTGGTTGCCGAGCCGACGCCGGACGGGGCGGCGCTTAACCTGTCGGTCACCGACACCGGCATCGGGTTCGACGCCCAGGCCGGTGAGCGCCTATTCGAGCGCTTCGAGCAGGCCGACGGCTCAATCACCCGCCGCTTCGGCGGCACGGGACTTGGCCTGGCGATATCTCGCTCCCTGGCCGAGGCGATGGGCGGAGAGCTGACGGCGGACGCCCGTCCAGGCCTCGGATCGACTTTTAGCTTCGACCTGACCCTAACCCGGTCCCTCAAGTCATCCTGCACCCCCGCTCGCGTCGATGATCCGGAGACGAATGAAAGCCTCAGTCGTGTCCACGTGCTCTTGGCCGAGGATCACCCGACCAATCGAAAGGTCGTCGAGCTGATTCTGGGTGCGGCCGGCGTCAGCCTCCACTGCGTTGAGGACGGCGCTCAGGCGGTCGCGGCTTGGTCGGCGGGCGACTTCGACTTGATCTTGATGGACATGCAGATGCCGGTGATGGACGGCCTCACAGCCACCCGCGCGATACGCGAGCAGGAGCTCGCCCAGTCCCTGCCGCGCACGCCAATCTATTCGCTCACGGCCAACGCGCTGCCGGAACACGCCAGGGAGTCCGAAGCGGCCGGCGCTGACGGGCACCTGACCAAACCAATCGCGGCCGACCAGCTTCTGCGCACCGTCGCCAACGCCGCGCCGCGGCCTGTAGCGACAATCGTTAAACGCCACGCTTAAGGCGTCTCACATCCCGCATTCTCGGCGGGGGAAGCGGCCTTCCCCTATGTCGTCAATCGCGGGCACGGCTCAGGCCGGGAGCCCGCCAGAGAGCTTGAGCATCCATCGCATGCACTTGTGTCCGAAGTCGACG
>CALAEG010000321.1 GCA_937890965.1 uncultured Caulobacteraceae bacterium
CCCTGCCGCGCCGCGCCGCCGGCGGGCCGCCGCGTCGGGTCCTGGTCTCGCTCGGCCTGACCGACGCCGGCGCCATCACCGGCCGGGTGGTGCGCGCGCTCGTGCCGGCTCTGGGTGAGGCGCACCTGGACGTGGTGGTCGGCGGCGCGGCGCCTAGCCGGCCCGAACTGGAAGCCCTGGCCAGGGCCGACAGCCGCGTCGCGGTCCACGTCGACGCCCGCGACATGGCCGAACGGATCGCCGCGGCCGACATCGGCGTCGGCGCCGGCGGCTCCAGCGCCTGGGAGCGCTGCTGCCTCGGCCTGCCCAGCCTGACGGTCATTGTCGCCGACAATCAGCGGGAAAACACCACGGCCCTGGCCCGCGAGGGCGCGACCCTGGCCATAGCCCCACCCTCCGGCGACTTCGACGCGCGGCTGGGGGCGGCGTTTGCCCGGTTGATCTCGGATGCGACGCTGCGGACGTCGATGAGCGGCGCAGCGGCGGCCCTGTGCAATGGACTGGGCGCCGATCGCGTGGCGAAACGGCTGCTGGCCTGAGCGCCGCCCGAGCCTATTCCAGATAGGCCGCCCGCAGCCTGGCGATGTCGCGCGCGTCGATGCCAAGTTCCTTGTCCAGATAGGCGTCGACCGATCCCCAGCGCGAGTCGATCTCGTCGAAGGTCTGCTGCAGGAGGGCGACGCCGGCCTTGTCGTAGAGCGGCCTGGGCTTGGTGGGCGCTCCGGCGGACTGGGCCTTCACATAGTAGGCGGCGACCACATTTCCGGGATACCGGGCCGGGTCGATCCTGGGCATTTCGTTCTCGGGCCGTCGATCCTGGGTCGACAGATGGTAGTCGGCCAGGATGACCGCGCGCGGCACGCCAAGGGCTGATAGCACCAGCGCCGTCGCCACCCCCGAACGGTCCTGACCTGCGGAACAGTGATAGGTCACCGCGCCGTTGCGCTTCAGCAGCTGGTGAAAGACATCCCTGAACTGTGGGGCCAGCGAGACCAGCCAGCTGCGGTAGAGGTTGACCGGCGAGGCGTCGCTCCGCCCCCTGGTCGCGGCGGGCGCGAAGACCTCGGCGCCGGGATAGTCCCTGGCGAGATAGAGCGCTCCGGTTCGCGCGGGCAGGCGATCCGGGGCGATCTGCCGCTCCTCGGTCGACCGCAGATCGATGTCCGAAGCGATGCCCAGACGCGCGAGATAGCGAAAATCCGCATCGGTCAGCATCGGCGTGGCGCCGGACCGGTAGATCAGCCCCCAGCGCACATGCTTGCCGCCAGCCGCGGGGTAGCCGCCGACATCGCGGAAGTTCGACCCGCGCTCAAGCGGCAGCAGCCGGTCCGCAACGCGCACCAGGCTCCCGTCACGGTCGTCCTTCAGGATGAAATAGGGTCGGCTCGGTCCGGTTCGCTTCAGGACGAAGACGCCGCGGCGATCCGCGCGGGCGACCCGTATGGACGCGGCGATCGGGGCGTCGGGTTGGGCCGAGACGTAGACATCGACCGGGTCGCCGCCTTGCCAGCTGACTGTGACCTGGTTTGGCGCGGCGCGTTCGACAGTCGCGCCATCGAGGGCCAGCGCCGCGATCGGGTGGAGCAGAAGCGCGCCAGCGGCGAGCGCTCCGGTCAGGCTATGGTGCAGCTTCATCGAAGGGTCCCGGTCTGTCGTCGCTCAGTGATCTGTCACGGTTCGATGACAATCGGACGAAGCCTCGGCTACTGGCCGCCGTCGACGCGGACGATGGCGCCGGTGGTGAAGGAGGAGGCGGGACTGGCCAGGTAGAGGGCGGTGGTGACCACTTCCTCGGGGCGGCCCGGGCGGCCCAGCGCGTTGTTGGACCGCTGCCGCGCCTCCTCCGGCCAGGCCTTGGCGATGTCGGTGAGGAAGGGCCCGGCCGAAATGGTGTTCACCCGCACCTTGGGCCCGTATTCGTGGGCGAAGGAGACGGTCATGGCGTTCAGCGCCGCCTTGGCGCCGCTATAGGGGACGACGGCGGGCAGGGGAGTCAGCGCGCCCGAGGAAGAGATGTTGATGATCACCCCGCCGTCGCCGTCGGCCATGCGCTTGGCCACCTGGGAGGCCAGCCGGAACGGGCCCTTGAAGTTCAGGTTCATGACGCTGTCGAACAGGGCCTCGGTGACCTCGTGCGATGGCTGCCTGGGCGACATGCCGGCATTGTTGACCAGGATGTCGATGCGGCCGAACTCCGCGTAAGCCGCCTCGATCAGCTTATCGATCTCGTCCCACTTGCCGACGTGCGCCGAGATGGCCAGTGCGCGGCGCCCAAGGCTGCGGACCTCCTCGGCGGCGGCCTCGCAGGCCTCCAGCTTGCGGCTGACGACGATGACGTCGGCGCCATGCTCGGCGAAGGCGCGGACCATCTGCAGGCCAAGGCCGCGGCTGCCGCCGGTGACCAGGGCCACCTTGCCGGAAAGGTCGAACAGATCGGTGCTCATTTGGCGATCAGCTCCCAGGCCAGGGGTTCGCCGCGCTTGAGGTCGCGGGCGGCGGGCTTGCCCAGAACCTCATACAGATGCTTGGGCGCCATGCCATGGCCGGGGCGGATGGAGCGGATGTTTTCCGGCGTCAGGGTCTCGCCCTTCGTCACGTCGGCGACCACATAGAGCGAGCGGCGGTGGTCGCGGCCGGCGGCCTCGGCCTCGACCTCCTCATAGTGCACAGAGCCCAGGGCTGACCAGGCGTCGCGACAGTCGGCGACCAGCCGGGCCAGCTCGTCCGGCTCCAGCGAAAAGGCCGAATCCACCCCGCCGTCGGCCCGGGCCAGGGTGAAGTGCTTTTCGATCACGCAGGCGCCAAGGGCCACGGCGGCGACGGCGACCGCCGTGCCCATGGTGTGGTCGGAGAGGCCGACCAGGGTCCCATGCGCCGCCGCCAGGTCGGGCATGGTGCGCAGGTGCATCTGCGAGGCCGGGGTCGGATAGCCGCTGGTGCAGTGGAGCAGGATGATCTCGCGCCCGCCGGCCTCCCGCGCGGCCGTGACCGCGTCGGTGATGTCTTCCGGCGAGGCCAGGCCCGTGGAGATGATCAGCGGCTTGCCGCTCCGCGCCATGCGCGCCACCAAGGGCGTGTCGACGATCTCGAACGAGGCCACCTTGAAAGCCGGCGCGCCCAGCTTTTCCAGGAACTCCACCGCCGTCGGATCGAAGGGCGAGGAGAAGATCGTAATGCCCACCTCGCGGGCGTGTTGGAACAGCCGTGGGTGCCAGTCCCAGGGCGTGTGGGCCTCCTGATAGAGCTCGTAGAGCCGCCGGCCGTGCCAGAGGCCGCCCTCGATGACGAAGCCCGGACCGTCGTGGTCGATGGTGATGGTGTCGGCCGTCAGGGTCTGCAGCTTGACCGCAT
>CALAEG010000322.1 GCA_937890965.1 uncultured Caulobacteraceae bacterium
AGTGGGGCATTGTCGACCGCGTCGACTCCGCCCGCGAGCTCGGCAAGAAGGACGACTAGCGGTTCTCTGTTCCGGCCACGCCGAACCCTCAGCCGTCATCCCCCGCTGGAGCGGCTTTAGCTGCGGAATGCGGGGGACCCATGAACACTCACGTTCGCAGGCGACCATGGGTGGCCCGAACAAGTCGGGCCATGACGGCGAAAAGTGCTGGCGCCGAGCTTTCGCGCCCTGGTGAGGCGCCTCAGGGCGTGCCCTGGAAGACCTTCAGGCCGCGCTCCTCGGCGATGGCCAGCATTTCGCGGTCGCCGTCGCTGTCGCCATAGGCCGCGTCCAGGTGCACGTCGTCGCCGAACTCGGCCTGCAGCCGGCGCACCTTCTCCGGCCCGCGGCAGTTCAGCCCGTCCAGCCGGCCGGTCAGGCGGTCCCGGTCGTCATAGGCCAGCCGCGTGGCGATCAGCAGATCCGCGCCGAGGCCGCGGGCGAAGGGCTGGACGATCTCCTCCGGACTGGCGGTGACGATGACCAGCCGCGCGCCCTGCTCGCGCCAGCGGGCCCAGGCGCGTAGGGCGTCGGGTCGGAGCAGCCGGCGCGCGTGGCCCTCGGCGAAGCGGCGAGCGGCGTCCTCGATCTCCACCCGCGGCGTGCCGCCGAGAAAGACGCCGATGGCCGCGGCCTTTAGCCGCCCCCTGTCCCGATCCCGCACATAGCGCGCGAGCGCGGGCGCGAGCCTGGCCCAGCCGGCCCACCAGGCGGCGGGACCGACCCGCCACTGCAAAAACGCCGTGAAGCTGTCGCGGACGGTCAAGGTTCCGTCGAAATCGAAGGCCACGATCGGACGATAGACCGACTCACCCTGGCGCAGATCGCCTGCGTCACCCATCTTTGTTCCTGGCCGGTCGAGCATATGATGTGTTGGATGAATGCCGCACTGCGGCCTCGTTGCGCGATCGAGTCGCATCGTAGCGCTTGTGATCGTGCGTCGGATCGGGGAATGTCAAGGATTAGACAACCCCCGGCGCGTATCCTGCATGGTCTGGCGGGAACGGCCGGACGGGGACGACGTTGGCCCAGGTCGGGCGCGCGCCGTCGAGGAGTGAGGCGACAATGACGAAAGCCGCAAGCGGCGACACCAAGAGCACGCTGTATTGCTCCTTCTGCGGCAAGAGCCAGCATGAGGTTCGCAAGCTTATCGCGGGCCCGACCGTGTTCATCTGCGACGAGTGCGTCGAACTCTGCATGGATATCATCCGTGAAGAGCACAAGATCGCCTTCGTGAAGTCCAAGGACGGCGTTCCGACTCCTAAGGAAATCCGTGAAGTTCTCGACGACTACGTCATCGGACAGGATCACGCCAAGAAGGTCTTGGCTGTCGCGGTGCACAACCACTACAAGCGCCTGAACCACGCGGCGAAGAATAACGACGTCGAACTGGCCAAATCCAACATCCTGCTGATCGGCCCGACCGGCACCGGCAAGACGCTGCTGGCCCAGACCCTGGCCCGAATCATCGACGTGCCGTTCACGATGGCCGACGCCACCACCCTCACCGAGGCCGGCTATGTCGGCGAGGACGTGGAAAATATCATCCTCAAACTGCTGCAATCGGCCGACTACAACGTCGAGCGCGCCCAGCGCGGCATCGTCTATATCGACGAGGTCGATAAGATCAGCCGCAAGTCGGACAACCCCTCCATCACCCGCGACGTGTCGGGCGAGGGCGTGCAGCAGGCGCTGCTGAAGATCATGGAAGGCACCATCGCCTCGGTGCCTCCGCAAGGCGGCCGCAAGCACCCGCAGCAGGAATTCCTGCAGGTCGACACCACCAACATCCTGTTCATCTGCGGCGGCGCCTTTTCGGGCCTCGAAAAGATCATCGCCAGCCGTGGCAAGGGCACCTCGATCGGCTTCGGCGCCACCGTCTCCGATCCCGAGGAGCGCCGCACCGGCGAGATTCTGCGCGGCGTCGAGCCCGACGACCTGCAACGCTTCGGCCTGATCCCGGAATTCATCGGCCGCCTGCCGGTGCTGGCGACGCTGGAGGACCTGGACGAGGAAGCCCTGGTCACCATCCTGACCGAGCCGAAGAACGCCTTCGTCAAACAGTACCAGCGCCTGTTCGACATGGAGAATGTCGGCCTGACCTTCACCGACGATGCGCTCAAGGCCATCGCGCGCAAGGCCATCGGCCGCAAGACCGGCGCGCGCGGCCTGCGGTCGATCATGGAGAGCATCCTGCTCGAAACCATGTTCGAACTGCCGACCTACGAGGGCGTCGAGGAAGTGGTGGTCAATGCCGAGGTCGTCGAAGGCCGCGCCCAACCGCTGATGATCTATTCCGAACGCCGCAGCGACAAGGGTGGCGCGGCTTAAGGGCTGAGCGCCCTGTTTCGTCAGAGTCTTCCGCACCAGATCACACAGCAGGTGGGTGAAGAGTCATGCCCTCAGCGACCGTCCGGCTCGACACCCAGTCCGTGCGATCCTTGAACAACCCATCGAGATGGGTTATCTGAATGCCGACAGTCCATCGCGCCCATGGCTTGCGGTTCGTGATCTTCACCGATGACCATGAGCCGGCTCACATTCATGCGGTCGGCGGTGGCGGCGAGGCGAAGATCGACCTGGGGCTGGCCGGCCAGGCGCCGAAGCTGATCTGGGTAAGAGGACTGAGCAATGCGGAGGTGCGCCGCGCGATGGCCGAGGTCGCAAAGGAAGGCGATCGGTT
>CALAEG010000323.1 GCA_937890965.1 uncultured Caulobacteraceae bacterium
CGGCTAGTCCCGGTGCGCCATTTGGCCAAACCGTGACCGACGCCGCCGTCACCGAACCGGTTCCCGAGACCCACGCCCTGACCAAGGAGCTGGTGTTCGCCGCCGCCGAGCGGCTGTTCGCGGTGCACGGCTTCCAGAAGGTCTCGGTGCGCGACATCACCGCCGAGGCCGGGGTCAATCTGGCCTCGGTCAACTACCATTTCGGCTCCAAGGATGCGCTGCTGTTTGACATCTTCCGCACGCGCACGGCGGAGCTGAACCGGGCCCGGGCGCGGATGCTGCACGAGGCGGCGGACCGCCATCACGGCCATCCGCCGGTGCGCGACATCCTCGAGGCGCTGATCGCCCCTCCCGTGCGTTGGCACGACCCCAGCGGCGACCGGCGCATCGCGGTGCAGTTCCTGATCCGCTCACGCGGCGAGGGGACGGAGGCCATGCGCGAGGCGCTGCGCACCGACGTCTCACACCTGCGCCGCTTCGCCGATGCGCTCTTAGCCGCCCGGCCGGACCTGGCCCCGGAAGAGGTCTATTGGCGGCTGCATTTCGTGCTGGGCATGATCCACAACAACCGCTTCGCCGAGCTGGACCGCCTGCACACCCTCTCCGAAGGCCTCACTCGCGAAGACGACGCCGAGACCCTGATCCGCCGCATGGTCGACTTCGCCGAGGCGGGGTTCACTCGCTAGGGGTAAAGCCCAGCAGGCGTCGCTTGCGCGGTTCTGCGACCACGAAGACCACGATGGCCAGGGCCAGCACCTCGAAACCGATCGAGGTGTAGAAGACCATCAGATAGCCGGCCGCGGCGGCGATCAGGCCGCCGACCAGCGGTCCGAGCGACGACATGACGCCCTCGGCGGTCGAGGAGAAGGCCAGGCGCATGGCCATGTCCTCGCGCAGGCCGAACTCCAGCACCATGGTCTGCGAGCTCATCTGATAGCCCGAACTGGCCGCGCCCAAGCAGGCGAAGGCGATGAAGAAGACCGGCATGGTGTGGCTGAAGATCAGGATCACCGTGCCGCCGATCCAGAACACCAGCGCGATCAGGAAGCTGGAGCGAAAGCCCGACCGGTCGCCCAGATAGCCCCAGAGCAGGTTCGAGGCGGTGTCGGCGCCCAGATTGGCCAGGCCGAAAATGCCCAGCGTCGCCCCGCTCAGCGAATGCAGGGTCGCGCCGGCATAGAGGATGTAGAAGGGCGCGGCGATGCGCCCGGCCACGGCGCAGGTCTGGGCCAGCATGAAAAAGGCGAAGCCGCGATCCGAACGCAGCAGGGCGGGAAGGCCGCGTAAGCGCTCGCCCACCCGCATCCTGGGGCGCACCTTCGGCGGGTCCGGCTCGCGGATCAGCAGCTGGAAGGCGGTCAGGCCCAGACTGGTGAGGACAAAGGCCAGGAAGAATGTGGTCGAATAGCCGTTCTTGAAGACGCTCAAGCCCAGGAAGTGGGCCGGTATGGAGATCGGCCCGCCGCCGATGATGTAGCGGCCGGCGGCATAGGTGAGGGCGGCGGCGATGATCCCGCCGGTGAAGTTGCGCCAGGCCTGCAGCCGTCCGCGGCGGGAGAAAGGGATCACCTTGCCCAGCACCAGCTGGAAGGCGACCCGCTGGGCGCCGGAGAAGAGGCCGAGCATCAGGAGGAAGAAGAGGGTGGCGGCCAAGAGTGGCGCGCCGGAGAAGAACCAGCCGGCGAAGGCCATGCCCAGGATCTGCACCCGCATCAGGGTGCCCATCAGGATCGAGGCGGGCAGGACGCGCTTGCGGTGCTCGATCTGCGACGCGCCGATGATCGGCGACACCACCTGGCCGACCTGCTGCAGCGAGAGGCCTAAGCCGACGATGGCGTTGGGGCTGGCCAGCATGCGCAAGCCCGCGGGCAGGAAGCCCAGACTGTGCGAGGCCAGGATATAGAGATAGGCCGGCACGAAGGTGGGCGCATTGACCAGGCGAAACCCGGTCATGCCCAGCATGCCGTGCAGATAGTTGGCGGCATAGTTGCGGCGAAGATTGGCCCAGATGAAGCGCTCGTACTCGGCTTCCGAACTGACCTGCTCGGCGTCGCTCGCGGCGGTCTCCGGCGAGGCGAGTTCGGCGGTCTCGATCTCGGTCAGGACCGGGATCTCTTTCGGGGGTACGGTTTCGTCCAACGACTATAGGTCTCCCAGGGGCGCGCCCGACTCTCGTGCGCGGGTTCGAATAAACCGGTGCGCACGCGTTGCCCAGTCGCGGACCCCAGCCTAGAGTCTTGAACCAACCTCGGCCGGGACGCCTCATGTCGGATACCCAAACGGAAGCGAGAGATATCGCCGACCTGTCGTTCGAACAGGCGCTGGGCGAGCTTGAGAAGATCGTCGCCGAGCTTGAGTCCGGCCAGGCGCCGCTGGAACGCTCGATCGAGATGTACGAACGCGGCGCGGCCTTGAAGGCGCATTGCGAGAAACGGCTCGAGGCCGCCCGGCTCAGGGTCGAGAAGATCGTCGTCGGGCCGCAGGGGCCGACGGGCGTCGAGCCGGCCGAGTTCTCGTAAGTCCTCGTGAGCGATGCGCTCGCCCAAAGGCTGGCCGAGGCCGCGGACCTGGTCACCATCGCGCTGGATGCGCTCCTGCCGCGCGCCGACGGGCCCGAACAGCGGCTGACCGAGGCCATGCGCTATGCGGCGCTGGGGCCCGGCAAGCGGCTGAGGCCCTTCTTCGCGCTGGAAACCGCCAAGATGTTCGACCTGGAGGAGCGGCCGGTGCTGCGCTGCGCCTGCGCGCTGGAATGCATCCACGCCTATAGCCTGGTGCATGACGACCTGCCGTCGATGGATGACGACGACCTGCGCCGCGGTCGGCCGACTGTGCACAAGGCCTATGACGAGGCGACCGCGGTGCTGGCCGGCGATGCGCTGCAGACGGCGGCCTTCGAGATCCTTGCCCACCCGGACACCCATTCGGACGGCAATGTCCGCGCCGAGCTGGTGCGCAAGCTGGCCGCCGCCTCGGGCGCCAAGGGCATGGCCGGCGGCCAGATGATCGACCTCTTGGGCGTCGGCGACGACCTGGGCGCGGTGGCCCGGATGCAGCGGCTGAAGACCGGCGCCCTGATCGCCTGCGCCTTCGAACTGCCGCTGGTGATGGCCAGGCCCAGCGAGGCCGAGCGCCAGGGGTTGATGGGATTCGCCCAGGACCTGGGCCTCGCCTACCAGATCGTCGACGACCTGCTCGATGTCGAGGGTGACCAGGACTTGCTCGGCAAGACCGCCGGCTCCAAGGACGCGGCCCGCGGCAAGGTCAACTATGTCACCCTGCTTGGAACCGATCAGGCCAGGGAAAGGGTCGCCCTGCTGGCCGATCAGGCGCGTTCGCACCTGGAGATGTTCGGGGAACGGGCTAAATACCTGCGGGACAGCGTTGATTTCGTGTTAGAGCGGCGTCACTGATTTCCTTCAGGGCCAGTGTGCGTTACTCCTCCGCCATGGCGCCAAAAACCCCACTCCTCGATTCCGTTCAAACCCCGGCGGATACGCGGGCCTTCACCGTCCCCCAACTCAGACAACTCGCCGACGAGCTGCGCGCCGAGACCATAGACGCGGTCTCGCAGACCGGCGGCCATCTGGGCGCGGGTCTTGGCGTGGTCGAGCTGACCGTCGCCCTGCACCATGTGTTCGATACGCCGAACGACATTCTGATCTGGGACGTCGGCCACCAGGCCTATCCGCACAAGATCCTGACCGGCCGCCGCGATCGCATCCGCACCCTGCGGCAGGGCGGCGGCCTCTCCGGTTTCACCAAGCGCAGCGAGAGCGTCTACGACCCCTTCGGCGCGGCCCACGCCGCCACCTCGATCTCCGCCGGCCTTGGCTTCGCCGTGGCGCGTGACCGGCGCGGCGCCGACCACAAGGTGGTCGCGGTCATCGGCGACGGGGCGCTCTCCGCCGGCATGGCCTACGAGGCGATGAACAACGCCGCCGACACCACCGGCCAGTTGATCGTGGTGCTGAACGACAACGACATGTCGATCGCGCCTCCGGTCGGCGGCATGAGCGCCTACCTGGCCAGGCAGGTTTCGGGCGGGACCTATCGTTCGTTCCGGTCCTTCGCCCGGCGCATGGCCGGCGTCCTGCCGAAACGGCTGAAGGAGATGGCGCGCCGAACCGAGGAATATGCCCGCGGCATGGCCACCGGCGGCACCTTCTTCGAGGAGCTGGGCTTCTATTATGTCGGCCCGATCGACGGCCACAATCTGGACCATCTGGTCCCGATCCTGAAGAATGTCCGTAATATCAAGGACAAGCCCGTCCTGGTCCATGTGGTGACGCAAAAGGGCAAGGGCTACGCGCCGGCCGAGGCCGCCGCCGACAAATATCACGGCGTGGTCAAGTTCGACGTCATCACCGGCAAGCAGAACAAGGCCCCGGCCAGCGCGCCACAATATACCCGCGTCTTCGCCGACGCCCTGGTCCGCGAGGCGGAGCGGGACGACAAGATCGTCGCCGTCACCGCCGCCATGCCGTCTGGCACCGGTCTCGACCGCTTCGCCGAGCGCTTCCCCGACCGCATGTTCGACGTCGGCATCGCCGAGCAGCACGCCGTCACCTTCGCTGCCGGGCTGGCGGCCGATGGGATGAAGCCGTTCGCGGCCATCTATTCCACCTTCCTGCAGCGCGGCTACGACCAAGTGGTCCATGACGTCGGCATCCAGCGCCTGCCGGTGCGCTTCGCCATCGACCGCGCCGGCCTAGTCGGCGCCGACGGGGCGACCCATGCCGGGTCCTTCGATATCGGCTTTTTGGGTCAGCTTCCCGGCTTCGTGGTCATGGCCCCCGCCGACGAGGCGGAACTCGCGGCCATGATCGCCACGGCCGCCTCCATCGACGATCGGCCGAGCGCCTTCCGCTATCCGCGTGGCGAGGGGACCGGCGTGGCGATTCCGGAGGCGCCCGAACCGCTGCAGATCGGCCGCGGTCGCATCCTGCGCGAGGGTTCGGCCATCGCCATCCTGTCCTTCGGCAGCCGCCTGCCCGAGGCGCTCAAGGCGGCCGACCTGCTGGCGGTGCGCGGCTATCCGGCCACCGTCGCCGATGCCCGCTTCGCCAAGCCGCTGGACGAGGACATGATCCTGCGCCTGGCCCGCGACCACGAGGCCCTGATCACCCTGGAAGAAGGCTCGATGGGCGGCTTCGGCGCCTTCGTGCTGCACCTGCTGGCCGAACGCGGCGCGCTGGACCGCGGCCTGAAGATCCGCACGCTTGTGCTACCCGACGTCTTTCAGGACCACGACAAGCCGGAAATCATGTACGCCCAGGCCGGCCTGGACGCCGACGGCATCGTCCGTGCGGCGCTGGGCGCGCTGGGTGTGGACAACGCCGTGGGCGGGCTTAGGGCGCTTTAGAGGCGGCCGGCTAGGCGGGCCGGCTACCAGGCCTGCCAGCCATGTGCCTTCAGCCAGGCGTCGACGCTCC
>CALAEG010000324.1 GCA_937890965.1 uncultured Caulobacteraceae bacterium
TGAGCGTTTCCGAGTCGATTGAACTCGGCGCCGAAGGCGCAACCGCCCCGGAAACGCTCAGGCAAAAGGACCGCGGGAGCCGATAGAACGCTGGAAAGGGGCCCCGAAGATGGGCCCGCCGACGGAGCAAGGGTAGCGGCAGACCGCGACCCGGAATCTCTCAGGCCAAAGGACAGCGGGGGCGTGACCAAGGGCGGGACTTCCCGCCGTGCACGCCTGCCGGAGTCTGTCTTGTCCCAGCCGCTCAAGCGCACACCATTGTACGAAGCCCACGTCGCCGCCGGCGCGCGGCTGGTCGAGTTCGGCGGCTATGAGATGCCGGTGCAGTACCGCGATGGGGTGCTGAAGGAGCATCTGTGGACGCGCGAACACGCCGGTGTCTTCGACGTCTCGCACATGGGGCCGTCCTTCCTGACCCTCAACGACAAGTCCGGTGACGGCGAGGCCAATCACCGCGCCATCGCCGCGGCGATCGAGCCGCTGATCAGCGGCGATATCGCCTCGTTGAAGCCCGGCCAGATCCGCTACACGCTGCTGCTCAACGAAGACGGCGGCATTGTCGACGACCTGATGATCGGCCGGCCGGTCTGGCCCAGCCGCCAGGGCATGCTCTACATCGTGGTCAATGCCGGCGCGAAGGAGGGCGATTTCGCACTCATCCAGCGGGCCGTCGCCGGGCTCGCCACACTGGCCCGCGCGGACGACCGGGCGCTGATCGCCGTGCAGGGCCCTGAGGCCGCGGCCGTGGTGGCGGGTCTGTTCCCTGGCGCGGGCGAACTCACCTTCATGCACCACCGCCGCATCGACTACGCCGGCGAGGGCTGCGCCGTCGCCCGCTCCGGCTATACCGGCGAGGATGGCTACGAGATCCTGATCCGAGAGCCCGCCTGCGTCGAACTCTGGGAGCGGCTCACCGCCGACGAGCGGGTCCGGCCCATCGGCCTGGGCGCGCGGGATTCGCTGCGGCTCGAAGCGGGTCTGCCGCTGCACGGCCATGACATCGATGAGTCCACCTCGCCGATCGAGGCCAATCTCGGCTTCGCGGTCGCCAAGCCGCGGCTGAAGGCGGGCGCCTTGCGCGGCGGCGAGCGGATCGCGCGCGAGCTGGCGGGCGACCTCGCCAGAGTCCGCGTCGGCCTGCGCGTGCTGGAAGGCGCTCCGGCCCGCGAGGGCGCGGAGATCGCCGACGCCGGCGGGAACGTCGTCGGCCGAGTCACCAGCGGCGGCTTCTCGCCTTCGCTGGCTGCGCCCATCGCCATGGGGTTCGTATCCCCGGCGCTGTCCGCGGCCGGAACCGCCTTGAAAGTCATCGTCCGGGGCAAGCCGCAAGCCGCGCAAGTCGCCGTGCTGCCCTTTGTCCCCCACCGCTACGTCCGCGCCGTCTGAGAAGGACCGAGAGATGCATTTCACCAAGGATCATGAATGGGTCGAGGTGGCCGACGGCGTCGCCACCATCGGGGTCACCGCCTATGCCGCCGAACAGCTGGGCGACGTGGTCTTTGTCGAACTGCCCGCGGTCGGCAAGGCGGTGAAGGTCGGCGACAACCTGGCCGTGGTCGAGAGCGTCAAGGCGGCGTCCGACGTCTATGCGCCGCTGGGCGGCGAGGTGGTCGCGGTCAACGACGTGCTGACCGACGAGCCGGAG
This sequence comes from uncultured Caulobacteraceae bacterium, assembly GCA_937890965.1. Taxonomy (GTDB): domain Bacteria; phylum Pseudomonadota; class Alphaproteobacteria; order Caulobacterales; family Caulobacteraceae; genus Poindextera. The sequence goes on from CALAEG010000324.1 coordinate 1,646, forward strand.
ACGGTCAATGCCGAGCCCGAGAGCGGCGGCTGGTTCGCCAAGCTGAAACTGTCCGATCCCGGCGCGGTGGACGCGCTGATGGACCGCGACGCCTACGAAGCCTTCCTGAGGACGCTGTAAGAACCATGCGCTATCTGCCGCTCACCAAGGACGACCGTTCCGCCATGCTGGCGGTGATCGGCGCGCCCGATATCGACGCTCTGTTTACCGATGTGCCGAAAGCCGCGCGATTGTCCGGCCCCGTCGACCTGCCCCCGCACATGGGCGAGATCGAGGTGGAGCGGGTGCTTTCGGCGCTGGCGGCGAAGAACCGCGGCGGCGCGCAAGGGCCATTCTTCTGCGGCGCGGGGGCCTATCGCCACCATGTGCCATCCAGCGTCGACCATCTTATTCAGCGGTCAGAATTTCTTACCTCCTATACGCCCTACCAGCCGGAGATCGCCCAGGGCACCTTGCAGGCCCTGTTCGAGTTCCAGAGCCAGGTCGCCGCCCTGACCGGCATGGAGGTGGCCAATGCCTCCATGTACGACGGCTCGACCGCCGCGGCCGAGGGTGTGATGATGGCCCACCGCATCACCCGGCGCCCCAAGGCAGTCCTGTCCGGCGGTCTGCATCCTCAGTATGCGGAGGCCATCGCCACCCTGGCCCACGTCGCCGGGGTCGAGGTGGTGCGCCAGCCCGCGTCGATCGACGGCGAGGCCGATGTGCTGGGCGCGCTGGACGCCGAGACGTCCTGCGTGGTGGTGCAGACCCCGAACGTGTTTGGAACGGCCAGCGACCTGACCGCCATCGCCGAGGCCGCCCATGCCGCCGGCGCGCTGCTGATCGTGGTGGTCACCGAGGCCGTCGCCTTCGGCCTGCTCAAGTCTCCCGGAGAGATGGGGGCCGATATCGTGGCGGCGGAAGGCCAGTCGATCGGCAATGCGCTGAACTTCGGCGGCCCTTACGTCGGCCTGTTCGCCACCCGCGAGCGCTTCATCCGCCAGGCGCCTGGCCGGCTCTGCGGCGAGACCGTGGACGCCGAGGGCCGGCGCGGTTTCGTGCTGACGCTTTCAACCCGCGAGCAGCATATTCGCCGTGACAAGGCGACGTCTAATATCTGCACGAATTCCGGTCTCTGTGCGCTCGCTTTCACAATTCACATGACCATGCTCGGCGAGGCGGGCCTGCGGCAGCTGGCGGCCATCAACCACGCCCAGGCGCGCAAGCTGGCCGATGCGGTCGCGGCCATCCCGAATGTCGAGGTGCTGACGCCGCGCTTCTTCAACGAGATCGCCGCTCGCCTGC
>CALAEG010000325.1 GCA_937890965.1 uncultured Caulobacteraceae bacterium
CTACACGACGCTCTTCCGATCTGGTGACGATCGGTTCAGCGCCCCGGGCCAGGATAGCGACGCCGTTCCAGCTGCTTTCGCCCAGCCAGGCTGCCCCATAGCCGGCCTCGGCGATCGCGGCCCGCGGAAAGGCCGCGTCGGTCGCCTTCAGCTCCTGCAGGCAGACCACGTCTGGCGCGCTCTCTCGGAGCCAGTCGAGCAGGTTGGCGAGGCGCTTGTTGACGCCGTTGACGTTGAAGGTGGCGATTTTCAGCGGGAGAGCGCCGCGATGAAGTCCGCCGGCGGGGCGCCCTCGGGCCAGCTCGGCGCATCGTCGGGGATGACGATCCCGCCCATCTTGCGCCTGGTCCAGATATGGGCCGCGACCTTCAGTTCGTCGCTGCGGTCGAGCGTCCCGCCGCGGACCACCGCCAGCCCGGGCCGGGCGCTGTTGGTGTTGTAGACGCGGGTGAAGCAGACGGGGCAGGCGCGCTGGCGCGAGGTGCGGCCGCTCTCGGGCGAGGTGCGCTCATAGAGCCGCGGCTCGCCGGTCACCTCGAGCTGATCTTCCGGCAGGATGAATTGCAGGCTGAAAGCGCTGCCCGACCAGGTCTGGCAGTCCAGGCAGTGGCAGGCATAGACGTTCGGCAGCTTGTCCATGGTCGCGCGATAGCGGACCCGCCCGCAGCGGCAACCGCCTTCGATGGTCTCGGCCAAGGGAGCCGCTCCTAGACGCGTTCGGGGAAATTCACGTAGATCGGGTTGCCGATCAGCACCAGGCGGCCCTCGACGTCGCGGGCGTTGAGGCGCAGCCAGTGGCGCGCGCCGTTGCTGGTCCAGGGGAAGTCGAGCGTCGCGTCGCGGGCGCCCGGCGCGACCGCGGCGGCTTCGGCGAGGATCTGGCCGTCCTCGATCACCTCGATCCGGCCGGCGGGCAGGTTACGCAGGCTGGCGTGGAAGCGGATGAGATCGCCGTCCGCTGCGACGATGGTCTCGCCCATGCCGGCCGTCTGGTCGCCGGCCACGGCGGTGAGGTCGAGCAGGCGGTCGGTCGTCCCCTCGACGTCGATGAAGACGCGGCCGGCGCGGATGGCGTCCAGGATGGCGCGTTCGGAGAGGTTCTGGGCGAAAACCACCGTGGTCGGGGCGCCGACGGCCGAGGGCTTGGTCGCGCTGGCGTCGGGCTTGTGGTTGTCGCTGCCGCCGATGGCCGTGGGACGGAAGCCTTCGTTCAAGCGCGCCTCCCAGAAAGGCAGGCCGGAAAAGACGCCTTCGGCCGCGCCGCCGTGGGCGGAGATCGCGCCGCCATTGACCACCTCGACCGAGGCGACCCGGGCATAGTCGGTGGACTCCGCCGTCCAGCCGCAGCCCATGCACAGCTCGTTCGACGGCAGGGCCGGGTGGTTGATGGAAAAGAGGCCGTGCTGGCGATCGACCGCGTCCTGCAGGTCGCGCACGCAGCGCAAGTGCGGGCTGGAAAGGCGGAACTCGACAAAGCCGATGGCCCCCAGCACCCCGGCATGGCCGTGGAAGGTGGTGATCTCGACGCCGGGGATCAGCAGCAGCTTGTCGAAATAGGGCTGCAGCTCTCGCAGCGCATGGTGGTGGGAGACGGCGTTGTGGTCAGTGACGGCGATGAAGTCGACGCCCTTGGCGGCGGCTGCCTCCACCGTACGATAAACCGGCCCGGGCACGCGGCGGGCGCCGCTCCTGGCCTCCACCGTACCGTCACTGTGGCAGGTGTGCATGTGCAGGTCGCCGCGATACCAGCGCGCGCCGAGTTCCAGCGGTGCGTCGGAGAAGCTCGAAACCTCGGTGCGCTCGCCGCGGCCGAAATGGATCTTGGCCACATAGGCCGCCTCCTTGCCGGGGCGGATGTTGGGCACGCCGAGCAACAGCGTCCAGCGGCCGGGGATCAACGGCCCGGGCTGGTAGGACGGCGTCGCATCGATCGCCGACAGCGTGAAGCGCGACTTGTCGCCGCCGCTCCAGCCGCGGAAGCGTTCGGGATCGAACAGGCCGAGGTCGATGGTCGCCCGCTCCTCCTTGCCGGTATAGCTGAATTCGACGGTCAGCCGCTCGACGCCGGGCGGCACATCGAAACCCAGCTCCCTATAGGTCTCGTGGTCGGCGCGGGTGAGCACGCCGGTGAGCACGATGTCGGCGATGGTCTTTTCAGCGATCAGAGTGGTCATGAGGGTTTGGCCGGCCAGCGGATGGGGTCGTAACTGGGGTTAGGGATGAAGGCGCCGACGATCTTGCCGTCGTCTGAGACCTTCCACGCGCCGACCACGGCTTCCGGCGGCGCAGCGGCGCCGGCATCAAGGCCGCCGCCGATCTCATAGAGCCAGCCGCCCGGATGTTTGGCGGCCTCGGCGATCGCGGCGGGCGGGGGCGCCTTGGGTGACATCATGGCCGCCAGACTGCCATAGGCGCCGGAGCGGTTCCAGCCATGGGCGATCAGGCCTGGTCGGCGTGGCTGGCCGGTTCACCCGATCAGGGGGCGAATTTCAGGTCCTCGTCCTCAGCGGCGTCCGGCGGTGGCGGGGTGTCGCGCTTGCCGAAGGTGAAGCGCTCGATGAAGGTCCACAGGGCGGCGATTTCGCGCGCGGCGTTGACGTCGTAGCACTCCTCGACGGATTTGCCGGTCTCCAGAGCCGACTGATAGATGGCCCGCGAGCGCAGCAGGGTGGGCACGACCGGCAGGCGCATGACCTCCAGCGCCCTGAGCGCCCGCTTCACCGAAGGCGGCTCGACGCCGTCGCGCGCCGTCGGCGCTTGGTTGACCACGATCATGGCCGGTTTTCTTAAGCGCCGGATGATGTCCACGGTGCGCACCGCCGCGGCGATGTCCATCAAGGTCGGGCGGACCACCAGCAGCGAATAGTCCGCCACCACGATGGCCTGGGCGACGTCCTCGACCGCCCCGGCGGCGGTATCGATCACCATGGTGTCCATGCCCGACCCGACCGCGGCGATCTGCGCGGCGAACAGGCTGGAGCCGATCGCGCCGACCGAGGTCGGGCCCAGGCCGTCGCGAGCGCGCAACACCTCGGTGGCGGAGCGCTGCGGATCGGTGTCCGCCACCACCGTCTTCAGGCCGCGCAGATGCGCCGCCAGCGCGATGTGGGTGGCCACCGTGGTCTTGCCCGAGCCGCCCTTGAGGGCGATCACCGCGATGGTCCGCATGTGGCTGTTCCCCTGAATGCCCGACTGTAACCGCCGCGCGCGCCCGCTGCACATTCGCACCGACGTGTAAGGCGCAATTTTGGCTGACGACGTCCGGCCGCCGGATCGGGCGCGAACCGGACGCCGCTCTTGGCGTTGATAGACGATCAAGAATGGAGACAGCCATGCCCGCCAAATCCGCCGCTCAGCAAAAGGCCGCCGGCGCGGCCCTTTCCGCCAAGCGCGGCGAAACGCCGAGGAGCAAGCTCAAGGGCGCGTCCAGGTCGATGGAGGAGTCGATGAGCGAAAAGCAGCTTGAGGAATTCGCCCACACCAAGCGCAAGGGCAAGCCCGAGCACGTCGCCAAATGATCTGCGAGCGGCCCACCGAAGGCTTAGGCCGCGCGCGGACCGGAATGGACTAGGAGATCGGGCCGGCGTCTCCTAAGCAGCGGCCAAGAACCTTCGCAGCGGCCGTCGATCTCGGGGAATGCATGAACGTCGTCGCACCGCCGCCCGCCAAAGCCGCCGGGGAAACCAGCGCCAACCACACCGAGCGTTCGGGCCGTTTGGGCTTAGGCATGTTGGCGACCTACGGCGCCGGGGCGATGGTGGCCGACACCACCGCCTTCGGGCTGAACACGCTTCTGCTCTTCTACCTCACCATCGTCTGCGGCCTGTCTGGCTCGGCGGCAGGGTTGGCCCTGGGCATCGCCCTGGTGGTCGACGCCTTCATTGATCCGCTGGTGGGCTCGCTGTCCGATAACAGCCGCTCGCGCCATGGCCGCCGGCATCCGTTTATGATCGCCAGCGTCATCCCGATCGTGATCGCCTTCGCGCTTCTGTTCTCCATACCGGTGGGTCTCACCGGCGTCGGCCTGTTCGCTTATGCGCTGACCGCGCTGCTGGCCGTCCGCATCGGGCTCTCGGCCTTCACGGTCCCCTATATCGCCTTGGGCGCCGAGCTGTCGGACGACTATGCCGAGCGCTCGACCATCGTCGCCGCGCGGGTCTTGTTCACCGTTCTGGCCGGCGCCGCCGCCGCCTTCCTGGCCTACGGGGTCTTCATGCGCGGCGTCGGCGGCCAGACCCACCGCGATGCCTATCCGCCCTTCGCCTGGACCTGTGGCGCCCTGGTTTTCGCCGGCGCGGCGGTCTCCAGCCTTGGCACCCTCAGCGCGCGCGGGCGTCTGCACGCAGCGCCGCCGAGGCAGGGCGCGGCCATGGGCCGGTTCGCCGCCGAGATCGTCGAGGTGTTCAAGAACCCCTCCTTCCGCATCCTGTTCTTCGCCTGCCTGATCCTGTTTGTGGCCCTGGGCGCGGCCGGCGCGCTCACCCTCCACGCCAACACCTATTTCTGGCGCTTAAGCAACCCGCAGATCCTGGTCATCACCCTGATCGGCTCGCTCGGCGTCCTGGTCGGGGTGTTCGTGGCTGGCTTCATATCCAGGGTCCTGGAAAAGCGCACCGTCGCCCTGATCGGGATCGGCCTGATCGGGCTTTGCCAGCTGACGCCGGCCCTGCTCAAGGTCGCCGGCCTGATCCCGGCCGGCGGTGTGGTCCCCACCTTGCTGACCTCCTCATTCCTGGCCGGGATCGGCGCCAGCGCCGCCCTGATCGGCTTCCAGTCGATGATGGCCGACGCCGCCGACGAGCATGAGATCCTGTTCGGCGCCCGTCGTGAAGGTCTCTATTTCGCCGGCATCAGCCTCTCGGCCAAGGCATCCAGCGGCATTGGCGCCCTGATCGCGGGCGTGGTGCTGGATGTGATCGGCTTTCCCCACGGCCTGCCGGCGATCGGGTCTTTGCTGCACGCCATTCCGCCAACGACCGTACGCAACCTCGGCTTGGTCTACGGCCCTGGAGCCTCGGTGCTGACCTGGGTCTGCGTGGCCACCCTGCTGCGCTACCGCCGGGGTCGCGCCGACCACGAACAGGTTCGCGACACCCTGGCGCAACGGCGCGAGGCCGGCTGACGTCCATCACGGACGCTTTCGAGCGCTCGGCTCGGCGAAACCAGAAGGTTGCGCCGAGCCGGCCGAACTACATTCCGGCGCCGACCGCGATGCCGGCCTGAACCTGGGTGATCGCCTGATTGACCAGGTTCACCGCAGCGGTGCGGTGGCCGCCCTTGTCGCGCAGAGCCAGGTTCAGCTCGGTCTTGGCCGACTGCAGATAGCCAAGCGCATTTTGCATGTGCGGCTGACCACCTTGCGCGAAGCCGATGCCGTACCCGGCGCCCGTCGCCATCACCAAGGCGCCCGCCACGAGCGCTGCTTTTGCATGCATTTTCACGATGTTCTCTCCCGATGTGGGTCGGCCGCTCACCCTGTGACCGCGACCCTGCCGACAAGCTTAGCCGCGCCCAATTGACACGTCCACGCGCAAAAGACGCTTAGCTCAATCGCCACGAGACCGCGCGCTACCCGCCGTTCGTCGGCCCCGCGCCAAGTTGGCCGGTCGGCAGGCCGGCCGCCATCCAGGCATTGATCCCGCCGCGGTACCAGATGACGTTGCCATAACCCGCGGCCAGCGCGCCGGCGGCCATGGAATAGGCCAGGTCGCAGCGGCCATCGCGACAGAAGAAGGCGATCGGCGCCTGCTTGTCGGGAAAACGCGTCGTCAGATCGCTGATCGTGTTGGGCGACAGGCAGACTGCGCCGGGGATGGTCGGTTTGTCGACGCAACCGCGGGCGTCGACCAGAACCAGGGCGTTCGGACCCTGACCGGGGGTCTTCAGCCGCTGCTGCAGTTGGGCGGTGGTGATGACGGTGGCGCCGTCGAGGTCGACCGGAGGACCTCGGGGGACCGTCACGGTTTCAAAATACCGTACCCGCTCGGGATTGCCGGCCGCCGCAGGGGCCGTGGAGTCCGCCAGCGCGGCGCTCGCCGACGAGGACGCCGCCTGTGGTCCGCGCGGGTGCAGAAAGAGCACCCCCGCGATGACCAGGATGACCAGCAGGCCCGCGCCCGCCAGGCTGAATATCAACGGCCTGTTGCCGGCCGGCCTAGGCGGAAGCGGAACCGCGGCCGGTGGTTGAGCCGCCATGGCCGGCGGAGCCTCGGCCGGCGCCGCTGGCGCGACAGGCGATGCGCCGGCCGGGGCGCGATGGACCAGGTTGCGCTGCACCGTCTCGGCGAGGGCGGCGATATACGCGTAGACTGGATGCGGGAAGG
>CALAEG010000326.1 GCA_937890965.1 uncultured Caulobacteraceae bacterium
GGAAAGCGCCGTCTTCGCCCTGCCGGAGCCTAGGGTCGGCTTGGCCGCCCTGGCCGGCGGCCTGCACCGGCTGCCGCGCCAGATCGGCCTGAAGCGGGCCATGGGCATGATCCTGACCGGTCGCCGGGTCTCGGCCGCCGAAGGCAAGGAACTGGGCTTCGTCAACGAAGTGGTCGCGCCGGGCGAGCTGATGGCGGCGGCGATCCGCTGGGCCAAGCTGATCTGCGAACTCAGCCCGATGTCGATCCGCGCCTCGAAACAGGCGGTGATGATGGGCCTGGACGAGCCGTCGCTGCAGGCCGCCCTGGCCGGCCAGAACGCCTTTCCCGCCGTCGCCGCCATGTACCGCTCGGCCGACTTTAAAGAAGGCCCGAAGGCGTTCTCGGAGAAGCGCGCGCCGAACTGGACGGGGGCATAGGGCCCTCGCCGACGGGCGGCAGCTAGGGCAGGCGAAGGTCCGGCGTCTGCAGCAGATGCCGCCGCGTGGCGTCCTCGAACGCGCTCGGCCACTCCATGCCGATCTCCGCCCCCAGTCGTCGCGCCCGGGGCAGGAAGAGGCCCGCGAAGGCGGCATTGCCAGCGAGGATGCTCGTCCGCTCGGCGGCGATGACCGGCAGGGCCTGCAGCGCGTCGCGCTGCTCGGCCGTTAGCAGGTGATTTCGGTGCAGCGCGCCGCCGCGGCTGGCGGGCGAGACGCCGTTTTCCTCGAGCATCAGGTCCATGGTCATGCGACGCAGCAGATCGACGCCGTTGAGCGCGAGTTGGTACTCCTCGCGGCCCATGGCGACGGGGGTCAGGCCGATGACCCGCAGGAACTCGTTGACCAGCTTCAGCAACTCCGCGGGCGACGTGCGATATGGCGCTTGCGCCTGGACCGGTGGGTTGCTCTCGCCCTTGTTGAAGATCGGCGTCAGGGCGTTTGAATCATAGCGCTGCAGGTCTTCGCGCTGGACCAGGGTCAGGTCGAACCGCGCCCAGTCGGCGGTGACCATATTGAGCACTCGCCCGCCGTACAGGCTGTTGACCAGCACCACGCGCAGGGCTGGCGCCAGATCGCGCGCCAGCCCGGCGGAAATCTCGCCGGTCGGGCCGTCCGCGACCAGGACCAGCAGATCGACGTCGCTGAACGCATCGCCCTGGCCCTTGCCGAGGCTTCCCGCCAGCCACAGGGCCTCGACGGCCGTCCGCATCGAGACGGCGCGCGATCTCGTCGATCAGATGCTGCTGATCCGTCGTCGGCATGCCGGCTTCACGGCCCCTTCGGCGCGGCCACCACGATCCAAGGCGCCTGGGTGAGCCAGCGTTTGGCTTCGGCCTGCACCTCGGCCAGGGTGATGCCGGAATAGTCCGCCTGCCAGCTGTTGGCGGCGTCGATCAGGTCGGGATGGGCCCAGGAGCCGTCGAGGACATTGATCCACCAGACCACGTTGATGTCGCGGGTCTGGCCGCCGCTCAGCAGCGGTTGGCGTACGCGCTCCAGCGCCTCGGAAGTGACGCCGCCGGCGGCGTAGTCGGCGACGATCTTGCGGGTGGCGTCGATCACCGTCTGGGCGTCTTCCGGCGCGGTGGTCAGCTGGACGGCGAGCTGGCCCTGGTCGCCGCCGCGCGCCAGGTTGACCCTGACGGAGGGACTGTAGGTCTTGCCGAGCTGGCGGCGGACCGTCTGGATCAGCTCGTCCTGCAGGATGTCGCCAAGCACTTCGATGCTGCGCTGCTCGCGCAGCTTGCTGGGCTCCCAGACGAACAGCGGCCATGAGAGCAGGACCGAGGCCTTGTCGGCCGGGCCGTCGTGGGTCACGTGGATCGGCGGCGGTGCGGCATCGGCGAAGCGCACATGCGGCGCGTCGGGCAGCGCGGTGTCGCGGCGCTCGCGGGGGGGGATGGCGCCCAGGGTCTTGGCCAGGGCGGTGGTGACCGTCGCCTCGTCGATGTCGCCCACGACCGTGACCTCCAGAGCGTCGGTCTTCAGCACCGGGCCGAGCAGTCGCGCGAATTCGGCGGACTTCATCTTGGCGGCTTCGGCCTGGGTCGGGATCGTGTTCGGGTTCGGCCTTGGCAGGGCGTCCTGCAGGGCCTGGGCGGCGACGGCGTCCGGATCGACCTTGAGCTGACGGAAGGCGTAGCTGGTCACTGTCGGCAGCTGGGCGTCGAGCTCGGGCCGGAAACCCGGATCGGTCAGAAAGGCGGTCATCAGCTGCAGCTGGGTGTCCAGGTCCTTCACCCGGGTCTGGCCATCCAGCACGAAGCTGTCGCGGCCGAGGCCCAGATTTATGCTGCAGGCGTGGGTCTGGCAGAGCTCGACCGTGTCCTGGAAGTCGTTCTTGCCCAGGCCGCCCGAGCGCAGCAGCAGGGCGCCGACGCTGGCGGTGAAGTATTTCGAGGGCGGCATCTCTTCCTGGCCGGCGCCGAAGCGGATGCGGATGAAGACCTTGTCCTGCATGTTGTCGATCGACTTGAAATTCACCCGCACGCCGTTGGCGAACTCGATGCGGCTGGCCCCGATGTCGTCGAGGCTCTGGTGGTGCGCCACCACCCCCGCCGGGCCGAAATCGGTATAGGCCCAGGCGTGGTCGGCCGCCTCGGCGGGCGCGGCGGGCTTCGGCGTGGCATCGGCTTCCAGCCAGGCCTTGCGCACTGCATCGGGTGGGATGGCCTGGCCCGCGACCAGCACGATCAGCGGCCCATTCGACTGCGACCAGACCCGGTGGAATTCGGCGAAGACCCGCTCGGGCGTCACCCGACTGAGCGCGGTGCTGACGACCCTGTAGTCCTCCTCGACGGAATCGATGGTGCCGTCGTGGATGAAGTTGTCCAGCATCAGATCGGCGCGGGCCTTTTGGGCCATCTTGTCGCCGCCGGCGAGGCTGGCTTCCAGATTGGTCTGCAAGGCGGCGCGGATCGTGTCCATCTCGTGCGGCGCGATGCCGTAGAGCTCCATGCGCCGGGTTTCCGTCGCCGCGGCCCTGACCGCCGAGCGCCAGTCCTGGTTTCGCACCCCCAGCGAGATGCAGGAAAGGGCGGCGCGGTCGAAGATCTCGTCGCGCCCGACCTCGGCGGCGATGAAGGGCGGGTTGGCCGTCTCGGAGAGTCGGGTCAGCCGCTCGTGCAGGACCTGGCTCCAGATGGTGTTTTCCAGGTCGCGCATATGGAAGGCGACGCCCTCGACCTGCGGCGGGTCCTTCTCCATGGCGCGGCAGACCTGCAGCTGGCTGGCGACGTTCGGGTCGGTCTGGGTGGTGATGTCCAGTCGCCGGTTGGCGTTGACGTCGCCGAGATCGGGCCTGACCGGTGCAGGCGTCGCGTCATGCCAGGAGCCGAAGGTGTTTTCGATCCGCGAGATCATGGTCTCGATCGGCTCGTCGCTGACCACGATCAGTATGGTGTCCTCCGGCCGGTACCATTTCTCGTAGAAGGCGCGGATCGAGGCGGCGTTGGCGGCGTTGATCGTCGCCAGCGTCCCGATCGGCAGGCGCCGCGAGCCGAGCAGCTCCGGCAGCATGAACAGGCCGGTTTGCTTGGCCAGCGCCGTGCCTGGACTGAGGCTCTCGCGATATTCCGAAAGGATGGTGCCGCGTTCACGGTCGACCTCGGCGGGCGCGATAGTCAGGCGGTCGGCGACGTCGCGCAGCCAGCTGAAAGCCAAGGCGACCTTGGCGTCGGTGGAGGAGGGCAGGACCAGGCTGAAGGTGGTGCCGGAAAACCCGGTCTGGGCGTTCTGGTCGCGGCCGAGGCCCACGCCGATATCCTCAAACCGCGGCAGGACCGTGCCGGCGGGAAAGGATTTCGAGCCTGAAAAGGCCATATGTTCGAGGAAGTGGGCCGTGCCTTGCTCGGCGTCGGTCTCGTCCATGCTGCCGGCGGCGACATAGAAGTCGATCGCCGTCTCGGGCGGCCCCGCGGTCTGGCTGACCGCATAGCGCATGCCGTTGGGCAATTTGCCCAGATAGACGTGCGGGTCTGGCTGGACCAGGTCCTGCGGCGGCTCGGCGGTCACGCCGGGCCCGGCCGTGCGATCGCGCGGCGTCATCGATGGCGTGGCCTGGGCGGCAAAGGCGATCGCCGCGGCGAACGCCAGGATCGCGACCGAAATGACCCGTTTCATCCTCACTCCAGGATTGGGCGCCCGCGCCCGCCGCGGGAAAGCTCTAGGCGGCTAGCCGGGGCCGCTCAAGGGAAAGCCTGCGCGCGGGCTGTCGCCGACGGTGCCGGCGGCCTATGATCTGGGCCAACAGGGCTTTCGATCGATTGAACAGGGAGATCATCATGGAAATGCGCAAGCTGGGCCGCTCGGGCCTCGAGATCGCGCCGCTGGTCCTCGGCGGCAACGTGTTCGGCTGGACGGCCGACGAGCCTGCCTCCTTCGCCATCCTGGACGCCTTCGTCGGCGCCGGCTTCAACTGTATCGACTCGGCGGACGTCTATTCCCGCTGGGTTCCCGGCCACACGGGCGGTGAGTCCGAGACGGTGATCGGCGCCTGGATGAAGGCGCGCGGCAACCGCGACAAGGTGATCATCGCCACCAAGTTCGGCGCGCCCATGGCCGACGACAAGAAGGGCCTGAGCCGGGCCTATATGGTGCAGGCGGTTGAAGCCTCGCTGAAGCGGTTGCAAACCGACTATATCGACCTCTATCAGTCGCATTTCGACGATCCCGAGACGCCGCAGGATGAGGTGGCGGAAGGCTTTGCCGCCCTGGTCAAACAGGGCAAGGCCCGCGTGATCGGCGCCTCCAACTTCACGGCCGAGCGGCTGAAATCGGCGCTCGACGCCGCCGCCGCCGCGGGCGTGCCCCGCTATGAGAGCCTGCAGCCGCAATACAATCTGTCCGACCGCGACAAGTTCGAGGGCGCGCTTCAGGACCTGTGCGTCAAGGAAGACGTCGGCGTCATCCCCTATTACGGCCTGGCCAGCGGCTTTCTGACCGGCAAGTACCGCTCGGAAGCCGACCTGGGCAAGAGCCCGCGCGGCCGGGGCGTGAAGCGCTATCTGGACGATCGCGGGATGCGCATCCTGAACGCGCTTGACGAGGTTTCGGCGGCGGTCGGCGGCACGCCGGCCCAGGTCGCCCTGGCCTGGATCCTGGCCCAGCCCGGCCTCACCGCGCCGATCGCCAGCGCCACCAGCGTCGACCAGATCGACGAACTCGTCGGCGCGGCCCAGCTGCGGCTTGAGGTCGACCAGCTGAAGACGCTGAACGCGGCCAGCGCTTACGAGGCCGTGGCGGCGTAAATATCGCTGGCCACTGACGAACAGGATGAGGGGCCGCGCCCACTTTTCCATCGTCATCGCCCGGCTTGTCCGCGCGATCCATGAACACGGGATAGGCCGGCGATCATGGGTGGCCCAAACAAGTCGGGCCATGACGGCATATTGGGGCCTGCGGGGACGCAGAGCCAACCCGCGGGGTGGTTCTAGGCGATCTGGCGGCCGTTCATGGCGGCCAGTTTCAGCCGCGGGAAGGCGGCGCCGGCCGATCCGGCGGCGGTGATGTTGCGGATCACCAGGGTCTCGATGGCCTGGCCCATCAGGGCCACGGCCGGCGTGGTCGGCTGATAGAGGCCGAGCAGCCGATCGATGTCGCCCTTCGGCCCGGTCAGCGGCGCCAGCGTGATTTCCAGGCCCAGCGTCTTGCCGGCGCGGGTGCGGCCCTCGGCGGCGATGACCAGCGGTTCCGGTTGGCGGCAGACGGCGTCAAGGGCGAGCTGCAGCGAGGCGCGATAGGCCGGCGCCCAGAGCCTGAGCGGGTCAGTTGCGCCCAGATGGCCGCCATGCAGGTCGTCGACCAGCCCGCCGACCAGCCGGAAGCCGTATTGGCCCGGACGCAGGCGCCCGAGGATGAAGATCTGAGGCAGCAGAGACGCGAAATCGGCGGGGTTAATCCGCGCGCGCGCCGGGGCCCGGTCTAAACCTTTTCGTTCACGCCAATAGTCTATCAATAGTTCCGTATTTGAATGGAACATCGAAAGCCCGCCTCTAACGGTCGCTTTTCACCGCATGGGGCTTGCAAGGAAGATTTGGACCAGGCTGCGAACGTCTCAAAACGGGACGGCGGGTGATTGGGGCGGCGCCCTTCTTGCTTGCGCCTAAACGGACTTGAAGAACGGAGACCGCCATGAAGGCGAATATCAATTCCATCCTGGCCATGATCGCCGGGGGTATCGTCTTGGCGCTGGGGGCAGCGGTCGCGACGTCGGCGATCGCCGGGTGCAACTGCCCGCCCCCCTGCTGCACGCCGCCGGTCCCGCCGACGCCGTCCAGCTTCCCCTGCTGCTCGCCGCCGATAAACAACGTCATCATCCCAGGCGTCGAGATCGTCGTGGCGCCGTCGGTGGTCGTCAACGCCCAGGTCCAGGCCTCGGCCCAGGCCGCTGGTGTGGCGGCCGCGGGTACGGCGGTGCTGGTCGGAGGCGGCAGCAATGGCGGCGGCTTCACTGGCCCCGGAGCGGTCGGCCTGATCCAGAACCTCAATGTCGACAACGGCGGCGGCCTGAAGCGCACCGCCTATGAGGCCACCCGCACCAAGGTCAAAAAGGTGATCATCGAGGTGGTCTGCATCGACGACAAGGAGGTGCCGCACCCGGGCTCCCAGGTTACGCCCGATCGCGACATCGTCGATTCCTACGACGGCGAACTCTATCGCTGCATCGCCGGCACCCATCTGCGCGCCACCCTGGCCGAATACACCGGGACCATCGCCTTCGAGCACGGTTGGACCATGGACTGCGACAAGGGCCAGGCGCTCTATCACGCGCGAGGCGGCAATGTGGCCTGCCGGGCGCAGATCCCGGCCCGCGATTGCAACGAACGCTCGCTGCTGCGCCGCTTCGGCGCCGGCATCAAGATCCTGACCATGATCACCGTCGAGCGCTACACGACCTATCATGAAGAGGTCATCCAGGGCTCATCGTCCACCGTCAGCTCGATGAGCACCGACGGCGGTGTCGGCGGGATCCAATACTAAGGCGGGGCCGAACCGGGCCGCGGGACATCGATCCCCCGCCTGACTTGCTTTAAGACCTGAAGCCGGCGCTGAAATGCGCCGGCTTTTTCTTTGCCCGCGAAGACGGGCGGGGCAGGGGAGTCGATGACGCAATCCAAAACTCTGAAGGTGACGCCGAACGAGAACGGCTTCGGCGCCGAGATCACCGGCCTGGACCTGTCGCGGCCGCTGCCGGCGGATACCCTGGAGGCCGTGAAGGCGGCCTTCGTGCGCCACGGCGTGGTCTGGTTTCCCGACCAGCCGCTGGATCACGACCAGTTGGAAGCCTTCACCCTGCAGTTCGGCGGCTATGGACACGATCCTTACATCGCCGCCCTGGCGGAGCGCCCGCACATCGTCGAGGTGCGTCGCGAGCCGGACGAGAAGGCCACCGTGTTCGGCGGCTCCTGGCATTCCGACTGGAGCTTTCAGGAGACGCCGCCGGCCGCCACCGTGCTCCACGCCAAGGTGGTCCCGCCGGTGGGCGGCGACACCCTCTATGCCGATGGCATAGCCGCCTACGAGACGCTGGACCCGGCGCTGCGGCGCACGATCGAGACGCTGAAGGCGGTGCACTCCGCCGCGCGGCCCTATGGAACCAAGGGCTTCTATGCCGGCGAGGAGGGGCGCAAGGGCATGACCATCCTGCCCAGCGCCGAGGCGGAGAAGACCTTCGCCCATCCGCTGGTCCGCACCCTGGCCGATGGCCGCAAGACGCTGTTCATCAACCCGGTCTACACGCTCGGCGTCGAGGGCCTGGACGCGACCGAGAGCAACGCCATGCTTGGCAGGCTCTTCGCCCACATGCTCGATGAACGCTTCATCTACCGGCACTCATGGCGGCCCAACATGCTGACCATGTGGGACAATCGCCGCGCCACCCACAACGCTACCGGCGGCTATGATGGCCATCTGCGCCTGATGCACCGCACCACCGTGGCCGGCGAGCGGCCGGTCTGAAGCTGAAGCCGATTTGGCGCGAAAACCTCAGCCCGTCCATCTCGATGAGCTGACCAATCATCAAGCAACGGAGAAGAGCCATGGCGGGACCTTTTGGAGCCACCTCCACCACCGACGAGGTGCTTGAAGGCGTCGATCTTTCCGGCAAGCGCATCCTGGTCACCGGCGTCTCGGCCGGCCTTGGCGTCGAGACCGCTCGCACCCTGGCCGCCCACGGCGCCACGGTGGTCGGGGCGGCGCGCGACCTGGCCAAGGCGCATGGCGCGACCGAGCAGGTGCGCAAGGACGCGAAGAACGGCGGCTCGCTGGAGTTGGTCGAGCTGGACCTCGCCTCGCTGGCCAGCGTGCGCGCCTGCGCCGACGGCCTCACTGCCGCTGGCAAGCCCTTCGATCTGATCATCTGCAACGCCGGGGTCATGGCCTGCCCGAAAGGGGTGACGGCCGATGGCTTCGAGACCCAGTTCGGCACCAATCACCTGGGCCATTTCGTGCTGGTCAACCGCATCGCCTCGCTGCTGAAATCGGGGTCGCGGCTGGTCAACCTGGCCTCGTCGGGCCACCGGTTCTCCGACGTCAACCTGGAGGATCCGAACTTCGAGCACACCGAATATACCGAGTTCGGCGCCTATGGCCGCTCCAAGACCGCCAACATCCTGTTCGCCGTCGAGTTCGACCGGCGCCACAAGGCGGGCGGTGTGCGCGCCGCGGCCGTCCATCCCGGCGGCATCCAGACCGAGCTTGGCCGCCATCTGAAGCCGGAAATCATCCAGGCGATGATCGCCCAGATCAACGCCGCCAATGCCGGCGGCGGCGCGGCGGGCTTTGAGTGGAAAACCATTCCGCAAGGCGCGGCGACCTCGGTCTGGGCCGGCGTGGTCGCGCCCGCCGATGTGATCGGCGGCCTCTATTGCGAGGACTGCCACGTCGCCGAACTCACCGAGAGCGACGACGTCCGCGCCGGGGTCCGCGCCTACGCCCTCGATCCGGAGCACGCCAAGGCGCTCTGGGCCAAGAGCGAAGAGATGGTCGGCGAGCGGTTCTGACAAGAGCGCTCGGGGCGGGCCCTTCACCGGGTCCGCCTCAGGCGGCCTTCGCCAGGAATGAGCGGGCCGTTGCGGCGGCGCCGATCTCGAACGGGGTGACGTCCGACCAGAAGCGCGAGGTGAACTTGCGCGCGTCGACCTCGTACGGGCGGTCCCACGTGAAGCCCACGTCCGCGACCTCCTTCATGAAGCGCGAGGCCAGTCCCAGCAGCGGCAGGAGCCAGAGGGGGATGGTGGTGATGCGCAGCCTGGCGCCGATGGCGTCGGCGCCGATGCGCAGGATATCGCGCGGCGTGCGGGTAGGGGCGCATGGCATGTTCCAGACCTGGCCGAAGGCGTCATCCGGGGCGTCCAGCAACGTAACCACGGCGCGGGCGATATCGGGCACATAGGCGAAGTCGTGCGGCGTATCCGGCGGCGCGAGCAGTATGGCGGGCTTGCCCTGCCCTAGCGGCCCGAAGCTCGCCGAGCCCAGGTGAGAGCCCGCGACGCCGGGGCCATAGAAATCAGGACAGCGCAGCGCGGCGAGGCGAACACGCCCGGCCGCGGACGCCGCCATCCAGGTGCGCGTCACCTCGGCGAGGATTTTCGGCTTCTCGCCGATGTCGGTGAGCGGCATGTCCTCGCGCCGCGGCTCGGTCTGCGGGCCGAGCTGATAGAGGTTGTCGACGAAGACGATGCGGGCGCCGGTTTCGGCGCAGGCCTCGATCAGGTTCTCGATCGTCCTCGGCCAGACGGTGCGCCAGAGGCGTGAATCGTAGGCGAAGCCCACCGCCAGCACCACCTGGGTCGCGTCCTTGACGGCGCGGCGCACCGAGTCGGCGTCGAGGACGTCGCAAGAGACATAGGTCGCGCCGGGCGGCAGCTCCGAGACGGGACTGCGCTGGGCGATGCGCACGGCGTCGCCGCGCTCCAGCAGCTGCTGCACCACGGGGCGTCCGACCGCGCCGTAGCCGATGACAAGGGTAGTCATGATCGATCTCCGAGCCTGAATGACGAAGCTTAGGATGGGAGCCGCTGGCCCCAACGTAAATTGACTAATCTCGGCGAGCGTCTATACGAGAAAAGATGAATGCTGAACCGGACTGGGACCTCTATCGAACCTTTCTGGCGGTGGTTCAGGAGGGCTCGCTCTCCGGCGCCGCGCGGCGGCTGGGGCTGACGCAGCCGACAGTGGCGCGGCATGTCGACGAACTGGAGCGCGCGGTCGGCGCGGACCTGTTCCTGCGCTCGCAGCGCGGCCTTGCGCCGACCGATATCGGGCTGGAGCTCAAGCCGCACGCGGAAGCCCTGGCGCTGGAGGCCGCGACCCTGTGGCGGACGGCCAGCGGCCGCCCCGGCGAAGTGCGCGGCGCCGTCCGCGTCAGCGCCGGCGAAATCGTCGGCGTCGAGCACCTGCCGCCGATCCTGACCCAGCTGCGACGGCAGCATCCCGGGCTGGTGGTCGAGCTCGTGCTGTCGAACACCGTCGACGACCTGCTGCGCCGCGAGGCCGACATCGCCGTGCGCATGGTCGAGCCGGCGCAAGGTGCGCTGCTCGCCCGGCGATTGCCGCCGGTCCGGCTCGGACTGCATGCGCGCCGCGACTATCTCGACCAGCGCGGAACGCCGCGAACGCTGAAAGCGCTAGCGGGTCATGACGTGATCGGATTCGATCGGGAGACCCCAGCGATCCGCGCCATGGTCGCGCGATACCCGGCGCTCAGCCGTTTCGAGTTCGCCCTGCGCGCCGACAGCGACCTCGCCCAGCTGGCCGCCATCCGCGCCGGCTTCGGGATCGGCGTGTGCCAGGTCTCGATCGCCCGCAGGGATCCCAACCTGGTGCGCGTGCTGGAGGCCGAGGTCGCGATCGACCTGTCGCTATGGGTGGTCATGCACGAGGACCTCAAGACCAGCGCCCGCTGCAAGGCGACCTTCGACGCCCTGGCGACCGGCCTTCAAGCGATCGGGCAAGAGGGTTCAGGGGCCTGAAGGCGCCGGGCCGGCCTTGGCGACTCCGGGCCTTACGGCGCGCCCACCGGCTTGACCTCGAGCTTCCAGGCCTTGGCGTCGACCAGATAGGTCTGGGCCATCTGGCGCACATCGGCGGCGCTGACCCGTTCGACCTGGGCCACCGAGGTGCGGATGGCGTTCAGGCGGCGGGGATCGGTCTGGACCCCGGCCAGGGCGGCCAGCCAGTATTCGTTGGTCTCCCGCCGCCGCTCCAGATCGTCGAGCGCCGGCTTCTTGGCGCGTTCCAGCTCGTCAGGGCTGATCTCCTTGTCGCGCAGGTCGGCGGTGATGGCGACGACGTCGGTGAAGAAGCCGTCGAGCTTGCCGGGCGGAATCTCCACCCGCGCGTCCAGATAGCCATAGTGCGGAAAGACGCTGGAGGCCGCCGCCGAGGCCGAGGGCGAATAGGTGACACTCTCGGTCTTGCGCAGTTGGTCGGTCAGCCGAAGCTGCAGGACGTCGGCCAGGATGTTGATCTTACGCGCCCGGTCGGTGTCGGACAGGAAGTCATCGGTCGGCCAGGCGACCATGCCGATGGCTTGGTCGCCGCGCCCCTTATGGGTCAACCGGATCGGCGCGGGTGTCGGGGCGGGGAAGGCCACGGCGGTCTGGGGGTCCGGGCCGTCGGGCTCCCGCGCGGGCAGGGCGCCGAAGGTGTCCGCCACCGCCTCGATCGCCTTGTCGACATTGACGTCGCCGACCACCACCAGCTCGATCGGTCCCTTGGCCAGCGGCGGCTGCAGCAGGCCTCTCAGCTCGGCCGGGGTCTCGCCGGCGATCTGGGCGCGGTCGGGCAGGCCCCAGCGCGGGTCGCCGGAATGCAGCATCCGGCCGAGTTCGCGGTTGAGCACCCCCTCCGGCGTCGCGTCGAGCTGGTCGAGAATGGTCGGAGCCGAAGCGCGCATCCGCTGGAAGCCTTCCGGCCTCCAGCCGGGGTGGGCCACAAAGGCCGCCAGGAGCTGGGTCTGGGTCTCCAGGTCGTCCGGATTGGTCGCGCCGGAGAGCACGAAGGCGTCGTCGGTGACGGTGAAGCCGCGGCCGACAATCTTCGAGCGCAGCACCTGGTCGATGTCCTGGGTGCTGAGCTGGTCGAGCCCGCCTTCGGGAAAGGCGGAGCCGGCCGACCATTCGGTGGTCGGGCGATCCTTGGCGATATCGAGCTGGCCGCGGCCGACCCGGGCCTGGACCAGGATCTGCTGGTCGCGGAACTTGGTCGGCTTGATGGTCAGCCGCACGCCGTTTTCGAAGCGCACGAAGACGGTGTCGATATCGCTGACCTCGTGCTGTTCGACCACCTTGCCCGGGGTCCCGAAATCCTCGTAGGGCCAGCTCAGGGCGGCCTGGGCGCTTGGCGCCGTGACCGGCTGGCCGTCGATCTTGGCGAAGGCCTGGGCGACGGCCTTGTCGCCGCCATCCACCGGCGCCTGGGTCGAGACCAGGGTCAGCGGCCCGTCGCCGCCGAAGACGCTCTTCAGCGCCTGGGCGATCTGGGCGGGGGTCAGGCCTTTGACGTCTTCGTCGAACAGGGCCAGGTCCTCGGCCGGACTGGTCTCGACCTCCGGCGTATCGACCGTCTGGGCGATGTCGTCGGCGACCGCCGGCGTCGTGCGGGTCGCCTGGCCTAGCGCCGCGTCCTTCAGGGTGGCGCGATAGGCGTCGACCTCGACGCCCAGCTCTTCGGCCGAGACGCCATAGCGGACCAGGCGGCGCACCTCCTGGTCGGCGGCGCGCATCGCGTCTTCCCAGCCGCCCGGCTTGGCGATGGTCTGCAGCGCGGTCACCTCGGCGGAGTGGAAGTCGTCCGAGCGATAGGCGCTGGCGCCGAGGAAGGGTGGATCGTCGGCGCGCACCAGCCGGTCGAGCCGGCGGTTCAGCACCGCCAGCGCCAGGTTGTCGATCATGTTGTCCCGGCGCTTGGCCTTGGAATCGGGCGCGAGATCCGGCGGCGAAACCCAGCTCATCTGGACGATCTGCGGCGCGCCGGGTTCGCCCACCAGCTGCGTCGCCGCGCCGCGTCTCAGCACAGCCCCGTGATCGGGCTCGGGTCCGGGCGGGGTCTTCGGCGTCCAGTCGCCGAACCGGGCCTTGATCTTGGCCTCGATGGCGTCGGGGTCGAAGTCGCCGACCGCCACCAGCACCGCGCGTTCGGGGCGATAGTAGCGGCTATAGATGTCGAGCAGCTGGTCGCGGGTGGCGTTCCTGACCGCCTCGACCTGGCCGATCGGAAAGCGGCGGGCGGCCAGCTGGCCCTGCAGATCGAGCTGCAGGCTGGCCTTGGCCACCCGATAGCCGTGTGTGTCGCGCAGCCGCTCCTCCGACAGCACAACGCCGCGTTCCTTGTCGATGGCGTCCTGGGCGAGGTTCAGCTCGCTGGCCACCTCGCGCAGCAGCATCAGGCTGGTGTCGAGCGTGTCGTCGTCGGCCTTGGGCAGGTCGAGCTTGTAGACGGTCTCTTCCCAGGAAGTGGAGGCGTTGGTATCGGCGCCGAAGGCCAGGCCGTGGCGCTCCAGGATCTTGATCATCTCGCCATTGGCCACATGGGTCGAGCCGTCGAAGGCCATGTGTTCCAGAAGGTGCGCCAGACCCTGCTCGGCGTCGCTCTCGTCCATCGATCCGGCGGCGAAGCGCAGGCGGAACGAGGCCTGGCCGCCCGGCGTGACGTTCTTCATGATCACATAGCGCAGGCCGTTGGGCAGGGTCCCGAAGCGCATGGCCGGATCTGGTGGCAGGTCGACGGCGTAGCTCTGCGGCCAGACATTCGCCGGCGGCCGGGGCGGCGGGGCCGCCGGCGCGCCGAAATTGGGCGCGGGCAGGCCGAAAAAAGGCGCGGCCAGGGCCGCGCCGGCGCAGAGCGCAAACGCCAGGGTTGCACCTGCCAGCGTCGGAAGCCGTCGAATAGGGATCATCAAGCGAGCCTTGGCCGGGATCAAAACGGCCGGGACCTTCGCCGCGCCCTGTGGCGCTGACAAGGCGCAAAAACGACCGGCGGGCGAAAAGCGCCGTGCCGGTCGTCCTGTGGTCCCGTAAAGTTGGGGCGGCCTAGTTGTTCGGCCGGCTCACATAGTAGGTGGCGTTGTTGCCGACCGCGGTGGCGATGCCGGTCGCGGAGCGGGCGTTGCCGGTGGTGTTGGTGACGGTGGTGGTCGAATCCGCCTCCACCCCGCCGCCGCTGGTGACCTGGCTGTTGTTGATGTTGATCACGCCGCCGCACTGCGAACAGGCAAACCCGATCGCCGCATTGCCCATGGCCGTGGCCGAACTGGTGGCGTCGAAGCCGGTGTCGCCGGTGAAGCTGGCGACGGCCTGGATGCCGCCGGTATTGACCTGGGTGTTGTTCATGTCGGTCGACGGGCCCAGATTGCCGGCCAGCGCCGAGTTGCCGACGCCGAAGGCCGTCGCCTGGCCGGTGCCGAACTGGAAGTCGGTGGCGACGGATTCGGCCAGGGTGAAATGGGTGTTGTTGGTCTGGGTGTCGGTGACGACAAGCGGACCTTGGGTATTGGTCACGGCCAGATTGTTGTCGGTGGCCGTGGCGTCGCCCTGGACCGTCTGGCCGTTGCCGACATTGACGAAGCCGGCCGCCTGGACCAGCGGGCCGTTGGCGACCTGGGTCGCGTCGATCGTCTGGCTGGCGTTGCCCGTGCCGGTTCCGGTGAGGTTGTTGGCGACCGCGGTGGTGCTGTAGGCCACGGTCCCGGCCGTGAAGCCGAGGGTCGCGCCGCTGCCGCCGTTGAGCTCGCTGCCGCCTTCGGCGTCGACCGTGGCGCTGTTGGTCTGGCTGGTGGTGACGTTCGAGCTGGCGTCGGTGACCGCGAAGCCCAACGAGTTGGCGATCGCCTGCGAGGCGATCGAGGCGCTGGTGGCCTGGGCGCCGGGCGATTGGAAGTCGGTCTCGCTCTTGACGTTCCAGGACGCCGCCGCCGACTGGGTGAAGTTCCCGCTCAGCGGGCCGCCGCCCTGGCTGCCGTCGGTGACGCCCTCGGCCGTATTGCCCGTGGCCGCGGCCAGCTGGGTGATGTCGCCGGCGGCGGTGGTGACGAACATGTGCGACACAGCGCTGACATTGCCGGTGACGTTGCCGGGCATGGTCTGCGCGGACTCGACATCCAGCGAGCCGTTGGCCGTGGCCGCCAGCAGGTTGTTGCCTGTCGAGGTCGCTACGGACGAGACGGGCCCGCTGGTGTCGACGACATTCAGAGTCTGGTCGCTGGTGACGTCAGTCTGCAGACTCTGATTGTTGGTGACAACGCTCTGACTAATAGCGGCTCCGCTCAACGGCGGTAGCATCGGGATCGCCAGCAACGTTCCAGCGAGCAGGATCTTCTCTAGTCTGCGCATTGTTTTTATCCAGGTTGTTGTACGCCGGCGTAAAGCCGCCGGTGACGCCGGTGGTGCGGCCACCGAGCGGGTCGCCGTCTTGCAGGCAGACCTCGGGGCCGGGGGCCCCGTAGAGGTTGGCCATCATTTCGAGCACGGCGCGTTCGATCACGGCGCGGACGCCGAGCTGCATGGGCTCAAGCCCGCCTTCGCCGACCGAGATGTTGTAGACATTGCCGTGGAAGAAGCTGAACAGGCCGACCCCGACCTGACGGGCGATGATCTGCTTTTGATAAGAGATGACGTCGGCCACCTGCAGGGTGCGGGTGTCGACCAGGCGAAGGTCGAGCCCGACGTTCATCACGTAGACCTGTGCGCCGGCCGTGCCGGCCCAATTGTTGACCGCACTGGAGCCGGCGTCGGCGTTCGCGCCGGTCGAGCGGATGTTGAAGTTCAGCTCGGTGATGCCGCCGACCAGATAGAAGTCGGAGCCGGGCACCTGGCCGGCGACGATCCGGCGATAGTCGCTGGGCGTCTCGGGGCCCTTGCTGGTGCCGTCGCTGATCAGCTTGTTGTTGGCGTATTTGAGTTCGAGCTCCGACACGCTGGTGTCGTAGCGCTCGACCAGGTTGGCGCCGGACTTGGCCAGGGCCGAGATCGCCATCAGCGATGCGCCCTGGGTCAGCTTGCGGCCAGACCCGTCGGCCTCTTCCTTGCCCGTATAGTCGGAGATGCGGCCAACCGCGATCCGGGGCGAGTTGAGGTGGTGCTCGCGAGCATAGTCGGCCAGGCAGACCAGCGCCGCGGAGTAGGGCGTCGGATTGGCCGTCACCGGCGCGTCGCCCATCGGGTGGGCATAGACGCCGCTGGGTCCCGCCACCGGGCTGACGCAGGCCGAAAGCGCCATGGCGCAGGCCGTGATCGCCGCGGGAATCTTGGTCCGCGCGAGCAGGGACATCTTGAAGGGAGAAACGACCATGGTCTCAGGGCTTTCCATTGACGTTGGTGGTCGCCGTCACGTTGCCCGTATTGGACTGGACGGAATTGACGATCACCGTGTTGTTGTTGCCTTGGGTAACGACGCTCAGATTGTTGCCGATGGCGGAGGCCGAGGCGCCGCCGGCGCCGGAGAAACTGTCCGCCGCACCGGCCATGCCGGACGCGCTGGCGACGGCGCCGGCGCTGGCGAAGAGGCTGCCGGAGGCGGCGCTGGTGACTTGGCCGTTGACCACGACCAGGTTGCCGTTGACGTCGGTCATCTGCACGTTGACCGGACCGTTTTCCTCGGCGGGCGTGCGGCCGAAGCCGGCGTTGAACGACGCTGAATTGCTGTTGATGGTCTGGGCCTGCGCAGCGCCGGCAAGCATCGCTAAGCCCGCCGTAAGCGGAGCCGCGATGAGCGCCATGCGCCGAAACCTTGAAGCTGTGTCAATCATACTCGCCTCCGCAGCCATTCGCGCCGCCGACCCGGTCAAGCAACGGCCGTGCCAACCCTGAATTGCTTGGATTTGTGGGGGTAAGACCTCGAAATTTGGTTAAGTTGAACCGGCCCGTTCGCCCTTTTGAGACGTTTTTTTCTGGACGGCGCCCTGGCAAACCCACCCGTTTCGCTTCATTTCGGGTCAATGGACCCTCAAGACAGCGCTCCCCAGGACAGCGCGCCAGGCCGGCGCGAACGGATCTTCCAGTCGCCCTGGACGGTCATCAGCCTGATCGGCTTCATCCTGGCCTGCTTCCTGGTTCAGAGCTGGCTGGGCCTTGACGCGACCGCCAACGCCTGGGGGTTTTCGCCGGCGGCGCTCGACCATGGTCGCTGGGCGACCCTGGTCACCGCCATCTTCCTGCATGGCGGCTGGGCTCACGTCCTGACCAACGCGGCCTTCATCCTGGCCTTCGGCAGCCCGGTGGCGCAGCGGATGGGGACGGGAGCGGCGGGGGCGGCGGCCTTTTTCGGCTTCTTCCTGGTCTGCGGGATACTGGGCAACCTGAGCTTCACCGCCTTCCACCCGCACGCGGCGGACCTGGTGGTGGGCGCTTCGGGCGCGGGCTCGGGCCTGATGGCGGCCGCCTCGCGGCTGCTGACCCCCGATCGGCGCCTGGCGCCCTTCATCAGCCAGCCGGTCATCGTCATGGCGCTGGCCTTCCTGATCGCCAACCTGATCATCGCCTTCGTCGGCTGGGCGCCGGGTGCGGGGGACGCCAAGGTCGCCTGGGAGGTGCACCTGGGCGGCTACGCCAGCGGCCTGCTGCTGTTCGCGCCGGTGCTTGCGCTGCTGCGGCGTCCCTGAGCCGGGCGGTTCCGCTCGCGGCGATCACTATATAGGGAATTGCCTTCCGTCGGGTTTGGGCGGACGCTGTAGGCCTGAATACAAGGCGAAGGAGGAACGCCGATGCTGGTATCTCAGATCCTGAAGGATAAGGGCGACCTGGTTTTCACAGCTTCACCGCATGAAACCGTCGCCGCGGCCGCCGCGCTGTTGCTTTCGCGCCGTGTCGGCGCGCTGGTGATCGTCGACGACCAGGATATGGTCATTGGAATACTATCCGAGCGCGACCTGGTGCGCGTGGTGGCCGAGAAGGGCGCCGCCGGCCTGAACCAGCCGGTCTCCAGTTGCATGAGCCGCGACGTGGTGTTCGCGGCGCCTACCGAGACGGTGCATTCCCTGCTCGAACGCATGACCGACCGCCGCATCCGCCACCTGCCGGTGCTGAAGGACGGCCGACTAGCCGGCCTGGTCTCCATCGGCGACCTGGTGAAGAGCAAGATCGCCGAGAGCGAAGCCGAGGCGGAGAACCTGAAAGCCTATATCTCCGCCGGCTGAGGCTGGCGCGCCTCCTCGGCCGCCGCGTCGGCCAGGCTATAGCCTTCCAGCTCGCGCGCGGTCGCGTCGCGCGCCTTGAGCAGAGCCGCGCGCAGGGAACAGGACTCCAGGCTCGGACAGTCGTGGCATTTGCGGAAGGCCATCTGGCTGACGCAGGGCGCCAGGGCCAGCGGCCCGTCGATCACCCGAATCACCTCGGCGAAGCTGATGGCCTCCGGCGGCTTGGCCAGGACATAGCCGCCCAGCTTGCCACGGCGGCTGACGATCAGGCCGCGGCGGGCGAGTTCCAGCAGTATGGCCTCAAGGAATTTGCGCGGCGCGTCGGCCCGTACCGCGATCTCGGCGGCGGTGCGCTGGGTGGCCGGTTCGCGCGCCAGCTCGACGAGCGCGCGCAGCGCGTAACGGGCCTTTTGCGATAGCATTTGATGGTCCTGCTTCCTATATCCCCTTACGGCGCGGTCGAGGGCGAGGGCAAGTGTCCCGCTTGTCCGCGACCGGACGGATAATCGCGAACGAACGCTTGCTTTTTTCGGATCGCGAGCATAGTCTCCGCAGCTTCAACCCGACTCGTATCGGACTTATGAGGGAAGCCTCGGCGGCCCCAATGCGAATTTTGCGCTCTAAAGAAACCCCACCGACGAGAAAATTGGCGGGGCCATTTGGGCCGGTTGACACGACCGGGAGCGACGACTAGACACGCCGCTCCTCGCCGCCACCCGGGCGTAATCGGGTGGGGCCAGCTCGCTGGTCAGGTCTTTGACATCGTTGATTTGGAAAGAGAAACGCAGGCGGCGGTGGTTTGCGGACAGAGCAAGTCTGTCCACAAAGACACTGATCGAATGCGGTCTCTTGAAGACACCATGAACGTCGGTCCTTCGGGGTCGGCGAATATGGGAACTCGTCAAGATACTACGCAGACGAACGCCCACCGGTCCTCCCAAGGATCGATGGATACGAATGTCAGTACGTCAAACATAAACCTGAGAGTTTGATCCTGGCTCAGAGCGAACGCTGGCGGCAGGCCTAAAACATGCAAGTCGAACGGACCCTTCGGGGTTAGTGGCGGACGGGTGAGTAACACGTGGGAACGTGCCTTTTGGTTCGGGACAAGCCGGGGAAACCTGGTCTAATACCGGATAAGCCCTTCGGGGGAAAGATTTATCGCCATTGGAGCGGCCCGCGTCTGATTAGCTAGTTGGTGAGGTAAAGGCTCACCAAGGCTACGATCAGTAGCTGGTCTGAGAGGATGATCAGCCACACTGGGACTGAGACACGGCCCAGACTCCTACGGGAGGCAGCAGTTAGGAATCTTGCGCAATGGGCGAAAGCCTGACGCAGCCATGCCGCGTGAATGATGAAGGTCTTAGGATTGTAAAATTCTTTCAGCGGGGACGATAATGACGGTACCCGCAGAAGAAGCTCCGGCTAACTTCGTGCCAGCAGCCGCGGTAATACGAAGGGGGCTAGCGTTGCTCGGAATTACTGGGCGTAAAGGGCGCGTAGGCGGATGTTTAAGTCAGAGGTGAAAGCCCAGGGCTCAACCTTGGAACTGCCTTTGATACTGGACATCTTGAGTATGGGAGAGGTGAGTGGAACTCCGAGTGTAGAGGTGAAATTCGTAGATATTCGGAAGAACACCAGTGGCGAAGGCGACTCACTGGCCCATTACTGACGCTGAGGCGCGAAAGCGTGGGGAGCAAACAGGATTAGATACCCTGGTAGTCCACGCTGTAAACGATGAGTGCTAGTTGTCGGCATGCATGCATGTCGGTGACGCAGCTAACGCATTAAGCACTCCGCCTGGGGAGTACGGTCGCAAGATTAAAACTCAAAGGAATTGACGGGGGCCCGCACAAGCGGTGGAGCATGTGGTTTAATTCGAAGCAACGCGCAGAACCTTACCAGCTCTTGACATGCCTGGACGCTTGGAGAGATTCAAGTTTCCCTTCGGGGACCGGGACACAGGTGCTGCATGGCTGTCGTCAGCTCGTGTCGTGAGATGTTGGGTTAAGTC
>CALAEG010000327.1 GCA_937890965.1 uncultured Caulobacteraceae bacterium
GCGGCCGAGGACGCCGGCCTGTCGCCCGACGGCGTGCGCCTGGTCTCACAGGTCGATCCGCGCGCCCAGGTCAGCGCCGACCCGGACCAGCTGCACCGCATCTTGGTCAATCTGATGCGCAACGGTCGCGAGGCGATCCAGAGCGAGGCCACGGCCGGCCGCGCCGGGGCCATCACCGTCAGTCTCGAGCAGCGGGACGAGGCCAGCCTGATCCGCGTCGCCGACAACGGCCCCGGCGTGCCCGATCGCGTGCAGGCGCGGCTCTTCCAGCCCTTCTCCGGATCCGGCCGCCCGGACGGCGCGGGCCTCGGCTTGGCCATCGCCCGCGAACTGGCTCAGGCCCATGGCGGCGATGTGGTGCTGGTGGACACCGGCCCCACGGGCACGACCTTCGCAGTCCGTCTGCCCGGCGCGCCCGAGGCGGCCGCCGCGGCGCGCAAACCGAGAACTACCGAACCGAGGAGCGCATAAGCCTTTTTCTTTTCCGTCATGGCCCGGCTTGTCCGGGCCACCCATGATCGCCGTCGAACGTGAGTGTTCATGGGTCCCCCGCATTCCGCCGCTAAAGCGGCTCCAGCGGGGGATGACGTTTGGGGAGTGGGCCCTAGAACCCCCGCGCCACGCCCTCGCGTCTCGGGTCGGCGCCGCCCTCAAGGCCGCCGGGGACGGCGGCGATGCCGTGCAGGCCGGAGTTTTCGCCGAAGCCCTTGACCACATGCACGCCGCGCGCCTCCAGCCCGTCAACCACGCCCCGCGCGAACTTGTCGACCTCGGCGTTGAAGCTTGCGCCGCGCGCCACGAGATTCGGCAGCGCCAGGGCGTCCTGCATGGATAGCTTCCAGTCGAGAAGGCCGACCAGGGCCTTCAGATTGTAGGACAGGATGGCCGGGCCGCCAGGCGAGCCCAGGGCGGCGACGAAGCGCCCGTGCGCATCCGTCACGATCACCGGCGCCATGGCCGAGCGCGGCCGCTTGCCCGCCGCCACCGCATTGGCCACGGGCGCGCCGGCGGCGTTGACCGGGCTGAAGGAAAAGTCGGTCAGCTGGTTGTTGAGGAAAAAGCCCTCGACCATGCGGCCGGTCCCGAACAGGCTCTCAACAGTCGTGGTCATCGACAGCACGTCGCCGCGGGCGTCGGCGATGACCATGTGCGAGGTGCCGCCGGGCTCGAAAGCCTGGGCGCTGGCCAGCGGCCCAGCGCCGGGCGGATCGCCGGCCTGTGGCGGCGGCCCGGCCGTCGAGCCAATCAGGGCCGCGCGCGTGGCCAGATAGACGGGGTCGAGCAGGCCATCGACAGGCACCTTCACAAAGGCCGGGTCGCCATCATAGCGGTCGCGGTCGGCGTACATCAGCCGCTCGGCCTGGGCGAGTTCGAACCAGGCCTGCGGATCGGCCGGGCCGCGCTTGTCGATATCGGTCTGGGCCAGAATGCCCAGCCCCTGCAGCAGGGCCGAGCCACCGGCGGGATCGGGCGCCGTGCAGACCACATAGACCCGATAGGGCCGACAGAGCGCCGGCGTCACCTTCGGACGGTACCCAGCCAGATCGGTGGTGGTCAGGCCGCCGGGGAGCGGCTCGGCGTGCACGCGCGCGACGATCTCATCGGCGACCTTCCCACCATAGAGACCTTGAGGCCCCTGCGCCGCCAGCCGCCTCAGCATGGCGGCATAGGCCGGGTTCTTCAGGGTGTCGCCGGCCTGGTACTTGGCCCCGTCAGGCTTGGTGAAATAGGCGATGACGTCCGGCTGCTTGGACTCCGCCGAGGGATAGCCGATGAAGCCGGCCAGGCGCGGGCTGACGGTGAAGCCGTCCGCCGCCAGGCCCTCGGCCCCGTCGAACAGCGCCGACCAGGGCAGAGCGCCGTGGTCCTCGTGCGCTTTGGCCAGCATGGCGACCGCGCCGGGAACGCCGGTGGCGCGGCCCGAGACCACCGCCACGGGGAAGGTCAGCGGCTTGCCGGCATCGTCGAGGAAGAGGCCCGGGGTCGCCGCGGCCGGCGCCGTCTCGCGGCCATTATAGGAGGTCACCGTGTGCGTCCGGGCGTCGTAATAGACCATGAAGGCGCCGCCGCCGAGGCCGGAGCTCTGCGGCTCGACCAGGCCCAGCACCGCCTGCACCGCGACCGCCGCGTCGATGGCCGAACCGCCCTGGCGCAACACCTTGACGCCGGCGGCAACCGCCAGCGGATTGGCCGCCGCCACCATGGCGTGGGGGGTGGTCGAACCCTGGTCAACGGTTGCGACCGTTTGGGCGCTCGCGGCCCCGATCCCGACAAGGAGGGCGAAAACGAGGGCGGCGGCTGTACGCATGGCGGATGAGTCCTTCCAGCCTCCAACATAGCTAGTCGGGGCGGGGTTGAAAGCCGCCGATGGACAGTCCGGGCGCGTGCAGGCAAGTCTGCGCCATGAGCGATCAAGCCCGACCCGGCCCGCGCAACCTGATCACCGACGTGCCGGGCCTGAAGGTCGGCCAGGCCGAGGATGCGGCGGTCCGCACCGGCGTCACGGTCATCCTGCCCGACCAGCCGGCCGTGGCCGCCTGCGACGTGCGCGGCGGCGGGCCGGGCACGCGGGAGACCGACGCGCTGGCGCCGGAAAACCTGGTCGACGCCATCCACGCCATCGTGCTCTCCGGCGGCTCGGTCTATGGGCTGGCGACCGCCGACGCGGTGACGGCGGTTCTGGGCGCGCGCGGCGTCGGCTATGCCTTCGCCCCCTTGTCGACCACGCCGGCCGCCCCGGTCGTGCCGGCGGCGATCCTCTATGATCTG
>CALAEG010000328.1 GCA_937890965.1 uncultured Caulobacteraceae bacterium
CCGCCGCGACCAGATCGGCGTCCGGCTCGGACAAGATCAGTCGATCCGCCAGAATGTGGCCAGCAATGCGGTGATCACGCCGGCCACGGTCAAAGCGCCGGCGATGATGGCGACGATCAGATAGGCGTCATTGTTCTGGTGCGCATAGCGCCAGGCGAACCCGAAGCCCAGCGTGACCGCGCCGGCGAAGATGGCCCAGTTCCAGCGCCGCAGCGGCTCGCCGGCGGAGCGGTACTGCCAGCGCCGCTCCCACCGGTCCTGGCGGCGGCTGCGCCTGTCCGAGGCCTTGGCGGTGGCCGCCTCGGCGACGGTCTCGGCCGCGGCCTGCCAGCGAAAGCGCCGCCCGCCGAGCGCGTCCAGCACCGCCGGCGGCGGCTCGCGGCCCTGGGCGGCATAGACCTTGAGCGCGTCGATGGCGTCGCGCTGGCGGCGATAGCGCAGATAGCGGTTCCAGGGCTCGAACATGGCCTGGACGATCGGCACGGCCAGGGCGGCCAGAATGATGATCAACCACCAGTGCTTGTCCCAATCGAAGGTCACGGATCGCGCTCCTTATGGATCGAGCGGCCGTCGGCGCCGCCCCAGTGAAGCTTAGTCGCCGCCCAATGGGCAAATGGATGCAATCAAACCACTACCGTCAGCGCCTGCGACTCGTTTGCGCGCCTCACTAACGGGACTTGCCCGCGCCTGCGTCGTCCTCGGACAACAGCACGTCCAGAAAGACGTCGCGGCGGTTTAGGAAGTTGCGGGTGATCTGGAAGTGGTCGGTCTCCTCGTACTCAACGCGCTCGAGCCCGGTCGGCGTCGCCTGATAGATCCAGGCGTCGGGATATCCGAGAATGATCGGCGAATGAGTGGCGATGATGAACTGGGAATCCCGCCCGATCAGCTCGTGCATGCGAGCGAGGAAGCTGAGCTGGCGGCTGGGCGAGAGAGCGGCTTCCGGCTCGTCCAGGATATAGAGACCCGCGCCGCCCATGCGGTGATCCAGTAGCGCGAAGAACGACTCCCCATGCGATTGCTCATGCAAGGAGACGCCGCCGAAACTGTCGATGATGGGCGGTCCGCCGGCGCCCTCATCCAGCCGTTCGATCGCGGTCGCCACATTGAAGTAGCTCTCCGCGCGCAGGAAGAAGCCGTCGCGCGCCCGTCGCACCGACCTTACCGGGCGCACAAATCGGTGCAGCTCGGAGTGCGACGCCCGTGTGGCGAAGTTGAAGTTCTTCGTCCCGCCCTCTGGATTGAACCCCCAGGCGGTGGCCAAGGCCTCGACCAGGGTCGATTTGCCGGAGCCGTTCTCGCCGATCAGGAAGGTGACCTTCGGGTGGAAGTCCAGTTCGTCGAGGTTGCGCAGGATCGCCAGATTGAACGGATATCGCTCGGCGTCCCAGCCCTCCTTCCGTTCGAAACGGGCGGATATCCAATAGTGTTTGGCGTCGATTGCGCGCATCGGCGCACTGTCATGTCGGACGTGGTGCAAGTCCAGGCTGTCGGTCTATGGGCCCCCGCATTCCGCCGCTACGCGGCTTAGCGGGGATGACGAGTGTTGTTGGCCGCCGGCACCGATCTTGCCCGCGGCAAGGCCGCTCCCCTCACCCTGCCCTCTCCCCGCCTTGCGGGGCGAGGGTTCCAGAAATCAGCGCCAGCCACTCGTCCTCGGTCAACACCTGCAGGCCGAGTTCGGCCGCGGTCTTCAGCTTCGACCCCGCGCCAGGCCCGGCGACCACGATATCGGTCTTCTTCGACACCGACGACGCCACCTTGGCGCCAAGGGCCTCGGCCTGGGCCTTGGCTTCGTCGCGGGTGAGGCGTTCCAGCGCGCCGGTGAACACCACCGTCTTGCCGGCCACCGCCGTGTCGGTCTTCGGGGCCTCGGCGTCGAGAATGTCGAGCTGGTCGACCAGGTTGGCGACCATGCGCCGGTTGTGATCCTCGGCGAAGAAGGCGGCCGCCGCCTCGATCACCGCAGCCCCGACCTGGTCGAGGGCGTCCAGCTCGGCCATGGCCTCGGGGTCGCGGTCGGCCACCCGGTCCATGGCCTCCAGAAAGGCCTGTGCGGTCAGATAGCCGCGCGCCATGGTCACCGCGGTGGTCTCGCCGATGTGGCGGATGCCCAGCCCATAGATGAAGCGGTCGAGCGCGATGATGCGCCTGGCCTCGATGCCGCGCACCAGATTGGCCACCGAGGTCTCGCCATAGCCGTCGCGCTCGCGGAGCATGGCCAGGGCCTGATCATTGCGCCCGAGGCGGAAGATGTCGGCCGGCTCCTTGATCAGGCCCTCGTCGAAAAAGGCCTGCAGCTGTTTGACGCCCAGACCTTCGATGTCGAAGGCGCGGCGGGAGACGAAGTGGATCAGGTGCTCGATGCGCTGGAAGGGACAGGCGAACTCGCCGGTGCAGCGGCGCACCACGGTCTCGGCGCCCGAGGCCGTGGTCTCCCGCGCCAGCGGCGTGTGCAGCGGGCACGGGCAGTGGGTCGGGAAGACGTAACGCTTGGCGCGCTTCGGCCGCTCCTCGAGCACGACGCTGACGATCTGCGGGATGACGTCGCCGGCGCGCTGGATGATGACGGTGTCGCCGATGCGCAGGTCCTTGCGCGCGATCTCGTCGGCATTGTGCAGGGTGGCGTTCTCGACCACGACGCCGCCAACGGTGACTGGCGAAAGCCGCGCCACCGGGGTGACGGCGCCGGTGCGGCCGACCTGGATGTCGATGGCCTGCAGGACGGTCCTGGCCTGCTCGGCTGGGAATTTGCGCGCCACCGCCCAGCGCGGCGAGCGGGAGACGAAGCCCAGCCGGCCCTGCCAGTCCAGCCGGTCGACCTTGTAGA
>CALAEG010000329.1 GCA_937890965.1 uncultured Caulobacteraceae bacterium
AAAATCAAACTCGCCCCGGATGAGGCGAACTCCCTCGCCCCGAAGGGGAGAGGGTTGGGGTGAGGGGGTTCCGGCCTCTGTTGTCTTATTCGCGGTGCCGAGATGTCCGCGGACCCCAATCCCAACGCGGCGCCTATGCGCGAGCGCGAAGATTGCCGAAAGGCGAGAAGGATGAGGACATGACTGAGATCCGGGTTCCGACGCTGGGCGAATCGGTGACCGAAGCGACCAT
This sequence comes from uncultured Caulobacteraceae bacterium, assembly GCA_937890965.1. Taxonomy (GTDB): domain Bacteria; phylum Pseudomonadota; class Alphaproteobacteria; order Caulobacterales; family Caulobacteraceae; genus Poindextera. The sequence continues at coordinate 233 of CALAEG010000329.1, forward strand.
CGGGAAGTGGTTCAAGCATGCGGGCGATGCCGTGGCGGTCGACGAGCCGCTGGTGGAGCTTGAGACCGACAAGGTGACCATCGAGGTGCCTTCGCCGGCAGCCGGCGTGCTGGCCGAGATCGCCGCCAAGGACGGCGAGACCGTCGCGGTCGGTGCCCTGCTCGGCCAGATCAAGGACGGAGCGGGCGCCACCGCGCCCGCCAAGCCTGCGCCGGCAGCTGAAAAATCGAGCGCCGCCGCCGCGCCCGTGCCACCGCCCCCCGCCGCAGCACCGGCTGCCAAGGCAGCGCCGACCGCCATGCCGGCGCCGCCGTCGGTGCGCAAGCTCGCGACCGAAACCGGGCTCGACGTCTCCACGGTGCCGGGCTCCGGCAAGGACGGCCGCGTCACCAAGGGCGACATGATGGCGGCGATCGAGAGCGCCGCCGCTTCCCCGATGCCGGTCGCCGCCGCCGCGGTGCAGGCGCGCGCGCCGTCGCCGGCCGACGACGCGGCACGCGAGGAACGCGTGCGCATGACGCGGCTGCGGCAGACCATCGCGCGGCGCCTCAAGGACGCGCAGAACACCGCCGCCATGCTCACGACCTTCAACGAGGTCGACATGAGCGCGGTCATGCATATCCGCAACCAGTACAAGGATATGTTCGAGAGGCGGAACGGCGTGAAGCTCGGCTTCATGAGCTTCTTCGTGCGCGCCTGCGTGCAGGCCCTCAAGGAAGTTCCCTCCGTCAATGCCGAGATCGACGGCACCGACATCGTCTACAAGAATTACTATCACGTCGCGGTGGCGGTCGGCATCGACAAAGGGCTGGTGGTGCCGGTGCTGCGCGACTGCGACGCCAAGTCGTTCGCCCAGATCGAGAAGGAGATCGCCGATTTCGGCCGCCGCGCCCGCGACGGCGCGCTCAAGATCGAGGAGATGCAAGGCGGCACCTTCACCATCTCCAACGGCGGAGTCTATGGCTCGCTGATGTCGACGCCGATCCTGAACGCGCCGCAGTCCGGCATCCTCGGCATGCACAAGATCCAGGATCGCGCCATGGTCGTTGGCGGCCAGGTCGTAATCCGGCCGATGATGTATCTGGCGGTTTCCTACGACCACCGCGTCGTCGACGGCCAGGGGGCCGTGACCTTCCTGGTGCAGGTCAAGGAGCACATCGAAGAGCCGCAGCGGCTGCTGTTCGACCTCTAGCGCGGGACCTTGACGCGCGGCTTGTCCGAGCATATCTACGCCGTGTAGATACGTATCTATGCGGTGTAGATATGAAAACATGAGGCCGTGATGTCTGGCGTCAGGGAATTCGGCAAGCCGTTCGGAGGCGCACGGGCGACCGCCAAGTTGTTTCAACACGGCGGCAGCCAAGCCGTGCGCTTGCCGAAGGCCTTTCGTTTCGAAGGCACGGAAGTGACGGTGCGGCGAGACGGCGAGGCGGTGATCCTCGAGCCCATCAAGAAAAAGCGCCCGCCCACGCGGGAGGAAATGGAAGCGTTCTGGGCCAAGCTCGACAGCCTCGGGGATTCGGACTTTCCGGATAGGATGCAACCGCCGCCGCAAGAGCGCGAATTCTGGTGATCTTGACGCTCGATACGAACGTTTTCATCGAAATCGTCCGCAACAGAAGCAAGGCCGTTCGGGAGCGCTTCTATGAGACGTTGGCCGCCGAAACCCGAATGGTGGCTTCCTTGATCGTCGTTCATGAGCTGCGCGTCGGTTGCGAACTCCATCCCGATCCGGCCGCCGAGCTCTCGAGGGTGCGGTTTGCGTTGTCTCAGGTGGAGATCGAACCGTTCGACGAGGCGGACATGAGCGCCGCCGCTAAGCTAAGCGCCATGCTCATCGACCGCGGTCAGAAAATCGGCCCTTATGACCTCCTGATCGCCGGCCAGGCGCTGGCGCGGGACTGGACGGTGGTCACCGCCAACACCCGCGAATTCAGCCGGATCGAAGAGCTGAACGTCATCGACTGGACCGTCCCGGCGGCCTAGAGAAAACAGGATTCCAGAAGGGATAGAGCCATGCCCCAATACGACGTCGTGATCATCGGCGGCGGGCCGGGCGGCTACAACGCCGCCATCCGCGCCGGGCAGCTGGGCATGAAGGTCGCCTGCATCGAGAAGCGCGCCACCCTGGGTGGGACCTGCCTGAATGTCGGCTGCATTCCGTCCAAGGCGCTGCTGCACGCCTCGGAATATTACGAGATGGCGCTGAAGGATTTCGCCGGCTTCGGCATCGACACCACCGTCAAGCTCAACCTGCCCAACATGCACAAGCAGAAGGAGGCCGGCGTCACGGCCCTGACCAAGGGGGTCGAGTTCCTGCTCAAGAAGAACAAGGTCGACTGGATCAAGGGCTCCGGGGCGATCGCCGGCGCCGGCAAGGTGGTGGTCAAGGCCGAAGACGGCTCAGAGACCACCCTGGACGTCGCCAAGGCGATCGTCATCGCTACCGGATCGGAGCCCGCCTCGCTGCCCGGCATCACGGTCGACCAGATGCGGATCGTCGATTCCACCGGCGCGCTCGCCCTGGCCGAAGTTCCGAAGACCCTGGCGGTCATCGGCGCCGGCATCATCGGGCTGGAGTTGGGCTCGGTCTGGCGGCGGCTGGGCGCGGAGGTGACCGTGATCGAGTTCCTCGACCGCATCACCCCCGGCATGGACGAGGAGACCGCCAAGACCTTCCAGCGCGCGCTCGCCAAACAGGGCATGGTTTTCCGGCTCGGGACCAAGGTCACCGCGGCCAAGGCCGGCGACAAGGGCGTCGAGCTCACGGTCGAGCCGGTGTCCGGCGGCGCGGCCGAGACGCTGAAGGCCGACTATGTGCTGGTCTGTGTCGGCCGGCGTCCGTTCACCGAGGGACTTGGCCTGGAGAATGTCGGGATCAAGCCGGACAAGCGCGGCTTCATCGAGACCGATCACGGGCGCACCTCGGCGCCCGGGGTCTGGGCGATCGGCGACGTCACGCTGGGCCCCATGCTGGCGCACAAGGCCGAGGACGAGGCGGTCGCGGTGATCGAGCTGATCGCCGGCAAGGCGGGCCACGTGAACTACGACGTCATTCCAAGCGTGGTCTACACCTTCCCGGAGGTGGCCTGGGTGGGCAAGACCGAGGAAGAGCTGAAGGCCGCCGGCATCGCCTACAAGGTCGGCAAGTTCCCCTTCACCGCCAATGCGCGGGCCAAGGTCAACGACGAGGCGATCGGCTTCGTCAAGGTGCTGGCCGACGCCAAGACCGACCGCATCCTCGGGGCGCACATGATCGGGCCCGACGTCGGCGAGATGGTCGCCGAATGGTGCGTGGCCATGGAGTTCCAGGCGGCGTCGGAAGACGTGGCCCGCACCTCGCACCCACACCCGACCCGCTCGGAGGCGCTGCGCCAGGCGGCCATGAACGTCGAAGGCTGGACGATGCAGGCCTAAACCTAGGCCGCGTGCGGATGGGCGCTCGCATAGGCCGACAGCAGGCCCGCGGCGTCGACATCGGCATAGCGCTGGGTGGTCGATAGCGAGGCGTGGCCGAGCAGCTCCTGGATGACCCGCAAGTCCGCGCCGGCGCCCAGCAGATGGGTGGCGAAGGAGTGGCGCAGCGCGTGCGGCGTGGCGCTGGCCGGCAGGCCGAGGCGCCCGCGCAGCTTCTGCATCAGGGCCTGGGCGTGGCGCGGGCTCAAAGGGCCGCCCCGGATGGCCCGGAACAGCGGCTCTGCGGGCGCGAGGGCGCGGGGCAACTCCGCCAGGTAGGCGTCGATCGCCTCGGCCACGGCCGGCAATACGGGCACCAGCCGTGTCTTGCCGCCCTTGCCGGTGACGCGGAGACTGTCAGCCAGCGGCACGTCGGCGCGGGTCAGGCTGAGCGCCTCGGAAATGCGCAGTCCGCAGCCCCAGAGCAGGGTGAGCAGGGCCGCATCCCGCGCGCCCCGCCAGTCGTCGCGATCGAGATCGAAGCTCGCCTCCTCGATCAGGCCACGGGCCTGGTCCTCGGACACCGGCCGCGGCACGCCGGCCGGCAGGCGCGGCCCGCGAACCAGGACGATGGACGCATTGGGCGTCTCCAGCCGCCGATCAAGGAAGCGGTGGAAGGTGCGGATGGCCGAAAGCGCCTGCGACACCGAGCGCGGCGACAGCGGGCGATCGCCCGAACGGCGATGGGCCAGATAGGCGCGGATGTCGGCGGCGGAGACGTCGCTCATCGCACCAAGCGTCAGGGTCTCGCCGCGATGGCGTTCAAGAAAGGCCAGATAGGCGGCCACCCCGTCGCCATAGGCGCGCACGGTGCGGGGCGAGGCGCGCCGCTCATTGGCCAGGTGCTCCAGCCAGGCGGCCAGGCCCTCGCTTGCAGTGGTCAGAGCGGGATGAGGAAAAGTGCGAAGCGGTTTTCCGCCCGCATCCCGCTCCAACTCTTTAGAATCGATCACGTTCATGATTTTGGATTCCAAAATCATCGTGATCTAGAGCACCGGCCATCGTTCGGCCGTTCGCTCGACCACCCGGGCCAGGAAGGCGACCAGTTCGGCGCCCATCTCCTCGGTGAAGCCGTTGGGTTCGGCCGAGCCGAAGGCCAGCACGCCCTGGCGGGCCGGGGTCCAGATGGCCATGCGCGCCATGGCGACGCTGCCCACCTGTTCGCCTAGCTCACCGAACAGAGCTTGCGCCGTTCTTGGCTCGCCCATGCGCGCCAACTGGGTGTGACCGAGCAGGCCGTCGGAGCCATCGGCGGGCAGGCCGCGCCAGCCGGCGGGGACGCCGCCCGGCCGTTCGATGGCGATCACGCCGGCGACCAGGCCGAAGCGCAGGCGCGCGGTCTCGTCGATGCGACGGGCGAGATCGGCGTGGTTGCGGGCTTCCAAGAGATCGACCACGGCGGCGTGGGTCTGGGCCTGGGCGGCGAAATTGGCCCGGGCGGTGGCCTCCAGTTCGCGGCGGGCGGCGTTCTCCCGGGTCTTGGCGGCGGAGAGGCGCGCCAGGGCCGCGGGGCCAAACTCGACGATATTGTCGGCCTTGATCCACAGGCCGATGTCGGCCAGCAGGCCGGCGTCCTCGCGGATCGTGTGAGGATGGTCGCGCAGATAGGCGCGCACCTCGTTCCAGCCCTTCGGACGCGGTTTTGCGCGCGGCTTTTCCGCCGGTGTCTTGGACGTCTCACTCATGCCGATGCCCCATCGACCGTCCGCGCGGTTCTGCGCGGACTGTTCCGGATGATTGAACGCCCGCGCTCGTTAAGGACGGCTTGATGGGACGTGTTAGAGGGAGCGGTCATGACGAGAATCGCCAGCGTCATCCTGCCGCTGCCCCTTCCAGAAGCTTTCGACTATGCCGAGCCCGACGGCATGGGCCTGCAGGTCGGCGACCTGGTGATCGCGCCGCTCGGGCCGCAACGACTGATGGGGGTGGTCAGCGCCTTGAAGGACGCCGCCGGCCATAACCGGCCGCTCAAACCCATCCTGGAGCTGCGCGAGGCGCCGCGCCTGCCGCCGAATACGCTCGCCTTCCTGCAATGGGCGGCGCGCTATGCCGTCGACGCGCCGGGCCAGCCCCTGGCCATCAGCCTGCGCGGCGCCCGCGCGCCCAAGGCGCGGCCCGAGCGGCTGATCGCGGCGACTGGGGCGACGGTGGCGCGCATGACGCCGGCCCGTGAGCGGGCGCTGGCGGCCGCCGTCGAGCCCTTGC
>CALAEG010000330.1 GCA_937890965.1 uncultured Caulobacteraceae bacterium
CCGACCCCGACGCCGGAGGTCCGGACGCCGACGGTTATCGGCCTGGCGCCGGTGACGGTCGGGGGTCCGGTCGGTCTGCAGCTGGCGGTGCTAAGCGGCGGGGTCAGGATGCCGCTGATCCCGGTCGTCGAGGTGGTCCAGCCCGTGCTGACCGTGGTCACCGCACCCCTGGCGGTGCCGGCGCCGCCCACGGCCTATGTGGCGCCCGTCTATCCGCGCAAGCAGGACCGGAACTAACGCCCTTGCGCCGACTCGCGGACAGACGCGCCAAGCGCCTTGGGTTTGCGGCGATCGCCGCCGCCCTTGGCCTTGGGCTGATCGTGGCTGGGCCCGCCCGGGCTCAGACCGCCGCCGTGGCCGCGGCGCGGGCCGACTTCTCCGGCCAGGCCGCGTCGAGCGATGTGCGGCGAATGGCCGACTGGGTGGTGGTCGCGCGCGACAATGCCGGCATGCCCTTCGTGATCATCGACAAGGTGGCGGCCAGGGTCTTCGTCTTCGACGCCCAGGGCCGCCTGAGCGGCGCGGCGCCGGCCCTGGTGGGGCTGACGCCGGGCGACGACATCGTCCCCGGCATCGGCGACCGCAAGCTGGCGGACATCGGGCCGAAGGATCGCATCACCCCCGCCGGCCGGTTCGTGGCCTCGCTCGGCCACGATCTGGGTCAGAAGGACGTGCTGTGGGTGGATTACAAGTCCGGGGTCGCCCTGCATCGGGTGATCACCACCAATCCGGCCGAGCACCGCCTGCAGCGGCTGGCGGCGGCCTCGCCGCTGCAGCACCGCATCTCCTACGGCTGCATCAACGTGCCCGCCGCCTTCTATGACGCGGTCGTCGACCCGGCCTTCGCCCGCACCAGCGGGATCGTCTACATCCTGCCCGAGACGCGACCGATCGAGCAGGTCTTCGCCCTGGCCAAACCCTAGTGTGGCTATGGATTCAGAAATTCGCTCCGCGCCTGCCACAAAGCGATGGCGAATTTCTGAATCGCCACACTAGGCGTAGGACTCGGTCATCGCCGAATAGGCCAGGGTGCGCAGGTCGCGGCGGAGCGTCAGGCGGGCGTCGGTGCCCATCACCTGGGTCATGAACACCACCGCCAGATCCTCCTTCGGGTCGATCCAGAAGGCGGTCGAAGCCGCACCGCCCCAGAAATACTCGCCCAATGTGCCCGGCAGTCGGGTCTTGGCGACATTGATGTTGACGCCGCAGCCGATGGAAAACCCTATGCCCGAATAGCCGGCTTCGCTGAACGCTCCCGGCGGCGCCATGGAGGCCAGTTCCTTGTCTTCGGGCAGGTGGTTGAGGCTGAACAGCTCCACCGTTTTCGGGCTGAGGATCTGCACGCCGTCCAGAGTCCCGTTACCCAGCATCATGCGGCAAAACCGCATGTAGTCGTGGGTGGTCGAGACCAGGCCGCCGCCGCCGGATTCCAGCGACGGGGGCTTGGCATAGGTGCTGGCCTGGCCGTCGTCCTGAACTTTAAGGCCGCCGCCCGGCTTGGGCTGGTAGCAGGAGGTGAAGCGGTCGAGCTTTTCCGGCGGGCAGAAAAAGCCGGTATCGGTCATGCCCAGCGGCTCGAACAGGCGCGTGCGCAGAAATTCGCCGAAGCTCTTGCCGGAGAGCTTCTGGACCAGGTAGCCCATCACGTCGATCGAGACCGAATAGTTCCACTGCGTGCCCGGCGAGAACTCCAGCGGCACGCTGGCCAGCTGCTCGATGAAGGTCTCCAGCCCACCCGGGGTCTGGAAATCGTTGACCTTCAGCTTGCGATAGGCCGCATCGACGCTGGTCCGCATCATGAAGCCATAGGTCAGGCCGGAGGTGTGGGTGACCAGATCGACCACCTTCATCGGCCGGTCGGGCTGGGTGGTCATAAACTGGGGCGGCTGGTCGGCCAGCAGGGTGGGCACGCCGCTGGCGTAGACGCCCAGCCGCTTCCAGGACGGAATATGGGTGTGCACATTGTCGTCCAGCCCGATCAGGCCTTCCTCGACCAGCATCATCAGCGCCACCGCGGTGATCGGCTTGGTCATGGAATAGATGCGGAAGATGGCGTCCTCGCGCATCGGCTTGTCGCGCTCGAGGTCCATGTGGCCGGAGAGGCCGGTGTGGACGATCTCGCCCTTGCGATAGACCTGGGTCACGATGCCGGGCAGGTGGCCGGCGTCGACATAGCGGTCCTTCATGACCCGATCCAGGCGCTCAAGCCGCGCCCGTGACAGACCCACCGATTCTGCTTTCACCACGTCGCTCCATCCCTTGTCTGCTTTGGGAAAGACCTTAGCCGTCAGGCGAGCGCGTTTGCAAACCGCTCGTAGGCGTCCGAGGTCTGCATCAGGCCCAGCGCAACCAGCTGAACGCTGCCTTCGAACCGGACCGAAGCTGGCGACATCAGGTTGAACCGCGGATCGGCGGCCAGCAGTTCGAGATAGGCCCTGTATTCGTGGGCGCCGCTGTGATGCTCGCCGCGCGCCGCCTCGGTCACGGCGCGCGCGTGAAAGTCCTGCAGGAACTTGAAATGCAGCAGACCGCCGGCGAGGGTCGATAGCGGCAGCGGCGTCAAATGGTGCGTCGAGGCCAGGTACCGCGTGCCCGCGCGCCACTTGACCAGCGGAATCTTGCTTACCGTCGGCGAGTGAAATCGGCCCCGCAGCACCTGGCCGAACAGCCGATCGCGCACGCCGCCGTAGATCCGGGTGTTGGGGAACTGACTGACATCCAAGGTTCGGTATGGACCGCGGTCGAAATAGGCGCAGGTCTCGACCAGCGCCTGGCCCGGCGCGTGGACGCTCTCGGCCACCGGCTTGTCCGAATACATGTCGAGCATGAGCGAGAAGACGCCCCGGGCTTCCGTCGCATCCAGGAAGCGGCAGAACGCGGCCAGCGGGACCTGCTCGTAGCGGGGGTAGATGAAGAGTTCATCGGCATCGAGGGTCAGGACCCAGTGCCCGTCGGCATAGGTGTCGAGGACCGCGTTCACCCAATCCAGCCCCATGGTGTTCGCGGCGTAGCTGTCGCCGCTGGAGAAGAGGTGGACATCGGTCTGGGCGAGCAGCAGCTCCAGCGTCCCGTCATCCGAGCCATTGTCGATGACCAGGAAGCGCTCGACGCCAAGCCTGCGGCAGTGCGCCAACACCGAGGCCAGCCGCAGAGCCTCGTTGCGCACGACCAGGCAGGCGCGAATCTCGCCCGGCTGTTCGGGGATCGGCCGGGCGTCCATCCTGGTCAGGGTCGAGGTCATCGAGGCCGCTATCAGCGGGAAGATAATGGTGGACGCGACAGGGATCGAACCTGTGACCCCCTCGATGTCAACGAGGTGCTCTCCCGCTGAGCTACGCGTCC
>CALAEG010000331.1 GCA_937890965.1 uncultured Caulobacteraceae bacterium
AACAGGGCGCGCTGAACCTGTCGGCCTCGCTCTGCCACGTGCTCTACGACCAGGGCGCCCAGGAATACGCCGCCAACCAGACCCGCGAAGAGGCCCGCCACGTCACCGCCTTCGCCAAGTACATCAAGGCCCGCTGGGGCAAGCCGGTGGCCTGCAGCCCCGTGCTGCAGAACCTGCTGGTCGAGATCATCTCCTCGCCCGAAGTCTACAAGAAGATCATCGGCATGCAGATGCTGGTCGAGGGCTTGGCCATGGGCGCCTTCGCCACCTTCTATCAAAAGCTGAACGATCCGCTCGGCCGCAAGCTGATGCAGCTGGTGATGACCGACGAGGCCTTCCACCACAAGTTCGGCAAGATCTGGGCTGACCGGACCATCCCGAAGCTGGACCCCCAGGAGCACATCATCATCGAGGACTGGGCGGCGCACTGCTTCCAGACCCTGCTGTTCAACCTGGTCGCGCCCTCTGAACAGCGCGACCTCTATGAGGAGTTCGGCCTCGATCCCGACAAGGTGATCGCGGAATTCCAGGAAATGGCCACCGACGAGTCCCGTCGCGAGGACATGAAGGAAGCCACCAACATCTTCCGGGTGCTCATCAAGACCCTGCTCAACGCCGGCATCATCACCGACCGCACCCGCGCCTTCTACGGCATGTATGTGGACATGGATGAGCTGAAGGCCGAGGGCGATCGCATGGTCGGCGACGACATCGCCGAGGACGGCATCAAGTATCTGCAGGCGATCAACTTCAAGGATCGCCCGGCCAACGCCCCCTCGGCCCTGGCCGCCGAATAGCTAAAGATTCTGGACATTTCGGCCCTCCCCGTCGCAACCTCGCGACGGGGATTGGGTTACGCCAGTCGTAATGGGCCGAAAACCAGTGACAAAGACCACCGCGCATCTTTGGGCCGCCGTCGCGCTTGCGGCCGTCTTGTGCGCTGGGCAGATCGCCCGGGCGGCGAACGCCCCGCCGGCGCCGGAACCCACCAAATCCATCGATCCGAGGCTCTATAGCGGCCGCTGGTACGAGATCGCGCGGCTGCCGAACAAGCTGCAACAGGATTGCGAGGCGCCGACCTCGGACTGGTCGAAACAGTCGAACGGCGGCTATTCGCTGGTGCAAACCTGCCGCGTCGGCTCGCCATCGGGCCCGACCAAGACCTGGCGCGCGGGGGCGACGATCATCGACTCCAGCCGCAACGCCAAGGTCCGCGTCGGCTTCTTCGGCGGCTTCATCCACCAGGACTATTGGATCGTCGATCGCGGCGACGACAACAGCTGGTGCATCATGAGCACGCCGACCTCAAAATACGTCTGGATCATGTCGCGCCATGCGGTGATGCCGAGCGCTGAAAAGGCCGCCCTGGCCGCCCGAGCCCACAGCCTCGGCTATGACACAACGCGGCTGATCTACGACGAGCAGCCGCCGGCCTGATCCCGTTGCAAAGCCGCTTGTCTCTGGAACGAAAACCGAACATTATTTTCCGATGGATGTTGAGGTTATCGTCGCCGTCACCCGGCCCGAGACCACGAACGCCGTCACTCGGGGGGCGGCGAGGCTCTTTCTTGCGCTGGGCTATGCGCCGCTGGTCGAGGTCAGCCTGCCGAACGGCCGTCGCGCCGACCTGATGGCGCTGGGCCCGCGCGGCGAGATCGCCATCGCCGAGGTCAAGTCCGGGCTGGACGACTATCGCACCGACCGGAAATGGTCCGAGTACGCGCCCTTCTGCGACGCCTTCTATTTCGCGGTCGACGCCGCCTTTCCGCGCCACGTCCTGGCCGATGGCCCCGGCCTGATCGTCGCGGACGCCTTCGGCGGCGCCGTGCTGGTCGAGCCCCCCGTGATTCCGCTGGCCCCGGCGCGGCGCAAGGCGCTGACCCTGGCCTTCGCGCGCCTGGCCGCCGCTCGGGCGCTGGGGCTGGAATAGTGCGCAAGCGGCTTGCGGCGATCGGGCTGGGTTTCGCGGCTTTCGTGGTCGGCGCGGCGTTTGCTGTCGCGGCGAAGGATCGTCCTGGCTACACCAAGGGCGTCGCCGACGCCGCCCTGATCGCGGCGGCCAAGGCGACGCCGCTGAAGCTGATCGACTACGATCAGGTTCTCTGCCGCGACGACCGCACCGTTAAGGCCTGGCTGAACGAGCTCACCGCCGGAGATGCGCGCGCCATCGTCTGGTCCGGCGGCGGCTGTGATTTGACCGACAAGCTCAGCGGCATCGATTCCGGCAGCGACTGGTGCGCTCAGGCGACGATCCTGCTGAAGCATCCAAAGGACCGGTCCGACAAGCCGGTGGTCGAGATCTATTTCGACAAGCCCAGCCATGGCCGGCCCAGCCCGGCCTATGCCTTCCGTGCGGTGACCACTGACGACGGCCTGATCCGGTTTCGCCAGGACTTCGAATCCGCCTGGCTGGCCCGCTTCCCCGCCAACGCCAGGGCGATCAAGTGTCCTGAGACGGATCAGTAGGCGCTAGCGCGGCGCGCGCTTGGCGAGAATCCGCTGCAGGGTGCGCCGGTGCATGCTGAGCCGCCGCGCGGTTTCCGAGACATTGTGACCGCAGAGTTCATAAACGCGCTGGATGTGCTCCCAGCGCACCCGGTCGGCCGACATGGGGTTTTCCGGCGGCGCGGGCGCCTCGTGATGGCGGGCGAGCAGGGCGCGCAGCACGTCATCGGCGTCGGCGGGCTTGGAAAGATAGTCGACGGCCCCGGCCTTGACCGCGGCGACGGCAGTGGCGATGGCGCCATAGCCGGTCAGCATGATCACCCGCGCGTCCGGCCGCGCGGCCTGGATGGCTTCGACCACCTGCAGGCCGTTACCGTCCTCCAGCCGCATATCGAGCACGGCGAAGGCCGGGGCCTTGGCCTTGATGGCGGCGATAGCCTCGGCGATCGAGGCCACCAGCACCGGTTCGAACCCCCGCGACTCGAGCGCGCGTCCCAACCTGAGGCGAAAGGGCGCGTCGTCGTCGAGCAGGAGCAGGCTCTTGTCGGCGAGCCCGGCCACGGCGTTAGCCAAGTCCTGCATGACGATCCCTCACCAGAGCGGGCCGGTCGCGAGGCGCGTCGGCCCTGCGGCATGATGTCGCCGTCTTTGGCCAAGCTTCAAGTCCCATTTAGGTCCTCTTCCACAGCCGGGGGCGGATCGAAAACGCCGAGTTCGAAACCTCCGGGCGCCGGCGGGGCCTCGATGGTCGCACGAGGCCAGCGCGCCGCGATGATCGCGCCGCCACCATGGCGTGCGTTACGGAAATCCACTTGTGCGCCTGTTCGTTCCAAAAGCGTCTTGGCGATGAAGAATCCCAGCCCCATGCCGATGTGCCCCGAGCGCGAGCCTTCCGCGCCGGGACGGCTGGTCACATAGGGCTGGCCGAGTTTGGCGAGGATGTCGGTCGAGAAGCCCGGACCGTCGTCGCGCACCTCGACGCCCACCACCGCCTCGTCGAACCGCACGCTGACCAGCACTTCGGACTTGGCGAAGTCGACCGCGTTTTCGACGAAGGAGGTCATGGCGTGCAGCACCTCGGGCATGCGGCGGATCTCCGGCGGCCGCGCGCCGGGCGGCCCGGCGACCACCGCCTCGACCCGGATGCCGGCGCCCAGATGCGGCTCGATGGCCTCGTTGGCGAACTGCAGCAGAGTCATGCGGGCATGGACGGCGTCGTCGGTCTCGGGCTCCTCGGTGAGTCGGGTGAGGATTTCGCGGCAGCGTTCGGCCTGGGAGACCAGCAGGTCGGCGTCTTCGCGCAAGGGGCCGTGTGGCGGCGCCTGGCGGGCGATTTCCTTGGCGACCACGGCGATGGTGGCCAGCGGCGTGCCAAGTTCGTGCGCGGCGGCGGCGGCCAGGCCGCCAAGGGCGGACAGCCGTTGCTCGCGCGCCAGCACCCTCTGCGTCATGTTCAGCGCCAGTTCCATTCGCGCGGCTTCCGCCGCCGCGCGCCAGGCATAGCCGGCGGTGAGCGCGATGCCGGTGAGGGTGGCCGCGGCGATCGCCAGGCGAAACAGCAGCGGCGTGGTCGCCGGCGCGAACGACGGCCAGGGCGGCGCCAGGGACCAGAGGCTCATGACGATCAGGGCCGCCGCCGCCAGGCCCCCGACCAGGAAGGCGTAGCGGCCGCGCAGGCTGGCCGCGGCCAGGGTCACCGGCGCGATCAGCAACAGGCAGAAGGGGTTCAGTACCCCCCCGGTCAGGAAGAGGATCGCCGACATCTGGGCGATATCGAAGCCGAGCTGCAGGGCCAGCGCCCATTCGCCGGTCGCGCGCCTGGCCTGGATCGCCAGGGCCAGGATCAGATTGACCCCGGCCGCCGCGCCGATCACGCCGAGGCAGGCCGCCAGCGGACCGCGCAGGCCAAGCCAGAGGCCGGCCGCCAGCACCGCGGCAAGCTCCGCGCCCAGGGTCAGCCAGCGCAGGCCGATCAGCACGCCAACGCCGAGCCGCCCGTGTGTCGGCAGGCCGTCGTCGAACAGCCCGTCGGCTTGCCCGGACAGGGCCGGCGGCCTATCCAGGGCGGCCGGCCACCAAGGCGGACGCGTGAAGGGTTTCACGCCAGCCAGTCTAGCAGGCCAAACCTGAGGAGAGCCATGACACTGAGACGCGCGGCCTGGATCCTTGTCGGGCTGGCGGCTCTGGGCCTTGTGCTGTTCCTGGCCCGGCGGCCGGTCGCGCCGACCCCGCCGAGCGGGGCGGTCGCCATCGGCGGCCCGTTCCAGCTGACCGACCAGAGCGGCCGCGGCGTCGACCAACGGCTCCTGAAGGGCAAATGGAGCGCCGTCTTCTTTGGCTACACCTTCTGCCCCGACGTCTGCCCGACCACCCTGCAGACCCTGGCGATGGCGCAGCACGGCCTTGGCGCGCGCGCCAGGGACTTCCAGGTCGTCTTCGTCACCGTCGACCCGGCGCGCGACACGCCGGCCCAGCTCAAAGCCTACCTGTCGAGCGACTCCTTTCCCAAGGGCGCCATCGGCCTGACCGGCACGACCGACCAGGTCGCCGCCATCACCCGCGCCTACGGGGTCTATTTTCAGAAACAGGGAACGGGCCCGGACTATTCCGTAAACCACTCGTCAGCCATATATCTGATGAACCCCAAAGGCGCTTACGACAGCGTCATCAGCGCGGGCCTGACCCCCGATCAGACCAAGGACGCCCTGTTGAAGGCGATGAACGGCGGATCAAATCCAAGCTGAGCGGCCCACGTGAACCAATGCACGCCGTTCACGTTCTCCGTGATATGCTGCACTGCACAATGCGCTAGGCGCGCAAGGATCAATAGATGCTCTACGCCATGCACGAAGCCACCTATTACGCTTCGACCCCCATGCGGCTGATGGCGCGCGGGGCGCGGGACTTCTGGCGTTCGCCGCTTAATCCGGCCGTGGACACCGATATGGGGCGCAAGCTCTTTGCCGGCGCCGACCTGTTCGCCAACATCACCCGCCGCTATGGCAAGCCGGCCTGGAACATCGACAGTGTCACCATCGATGACACACCGGTGAAGGTGCGCGCCGTCGAGGTGTGGAAATCGCCCTGGGTGAAGCTGCTGCATTTCGCCCGCGACACCGCCGACCTGAGGCGGGCCGGCCGCAGGGGGCTCGAACCGGCGATCCTCATCGTCGCCCCGCTGTCCGGCCACCACGCCACCCTGCTGCGCGGCACGGTGCAGGCCTTTCTGCAGGATCACGAGGTCTATGTGACCGACTGGTCGAACGCCCGCGACGTGCCCATGCTCGAAGGCCGTTTCGACTTCCACGACTATGTCGACCATGTGCGCGAGATGATCCGCGCCCTTGGCGGTCGCCCGCACGTGCTGGCGGTCTGCCAGCCGGGGCCGCCGGTGCTGGCCGCCGCCGCCCTGATGGCGGAGGACGAGGAACCCAACCGCCCGGCCAGCCTGACCTTCATGGGCTCGCCGATCGACGCGCGTCTCTCGCCCACCGTGACCAACAAGCTGGCCGAGGAGCGGCCCTTCACCTGGTTCCAGCGGCAGATGATCTACACCGTGCCGCCGCCCTATCCGGGGATGCTGCGGCGGGTCTATCCCGGCTTCGTGCAGCTCTACAGCTTCATGCAGCTCAACCTGGCGCGCCACCAGGAGGCGCATCAGCGCTATTTCGACGATCTGGTAAAGGGCGACGGCGACAGCGCCGACAAGCACCGCGAATTCTATGACGAGTATCTGTCGGTGCTCGACCTGACCGAGGAATTCTACCTGCAGACGGTCGAGATCGTCTTCCAGCAATACCTTCTGCCCAAGGGCGAACTCGAGCACGATGGCCGCCGGGTGCGGCCGGAGCTGATCACCGACATCGGCATCATGACGGTCGAGGGCGAGTTCGACGACATTTCCGGCATCGGCCAGACCCAGGCGGCGCACGGACTGACGCCCGGCGTGTCCAAGGCCATGCATGAGGACTACGTCCAGCCCGACGTCGGCCACTATGGCGTCTTCAACGGTCGCCGCTTCCGCGAAGGCATCTATCCGCGCGTGCGCGACTTCATCCGCCGCATCGAAGCCGGCGCGGAGCCTGTGGCGCAACCCGCCGCCAAGCCGCGCAAGGCGAAGTTGCCGGTGGGCTGATTCGCCGCCACTCTGATCGGCCGTGGGCCTTTTCAGCCAGAGACGCTACCTGGACGGCGACCGCATCGACATC
>CALAEG010000332.1 GCA_937890965.1 uncultured Caulobacteraceae bacterium
GGGAGATGTCTGTCGCCTGGCCTGCTGCTGCCGCGAGAGCGGCGGTGCGCTCGGTCAGTGAGGCTTCGGCGTCACGGAGCTGGACTTCGGCTAGCTCCGACGCCTCGGCGACCATGCGCCCATGGCGGCCCAAGGCGTCCGTAACCGCCGCGGCGCGCGCATCAAGGGTCACCGCGAGGATGGCTAGCTCCCCGCGCTGACCGGATAGCCGGTCAACCAAACTCTTAGCCGAGGCGTCGGCCTGCATCGCGGCGCTAGTAAGCGCTCTGGTCTCACTGCTAAGGCTTTCACCGAGCGCCACCAAGCTTTCGGCCGCCTGAGAGGCAGCTTGCGAGGCCTCGGCGATTTGGACGCGAACGGTGTCGAGTACGGTCCCGCCGCGCGCCGCCGCGAGGGCGGCGGGGGCGAGCATCTGGTCACTCAAGATCCGGGCGCGCCGGACTTCGGCCAATAGGGCCTGGGCCTGGACAATGGCGAAAGCGGCCGCCCAGATGAATGCGAGGGGGGCGAAGGCGAGCGCGAGCGGAAGGGCGATCCCAAGGGCGCCTGAGACTTGCGGCCTCATGGCCGCGACACTGATTGTCCACGCGAGACTCGTCAAGCCCGCGATCAAGTAGGGTGCATGGTTGGGCGCCCGCTTAAATGGCGCCGACGCCGCCAATCTGTCGAGGGCAGTCGTCTCGGGCGAAATAACCGTCGGGGCGCCTGGGGCGGCGCCTGACTGGTTCGTCGGCTCTTGCGCGACGTTGGCGTTCGCATCGCCGACGGAAGCGACGAACAGGTTTGGCTTTTCGATCGTGGACATCGCGACCTGATCTCTCTGTCGCCGGAACTTTGGCCGAGACCGCGCGCCGGACCATCGCGCAGGCCTCGAATGAAAGTGGCAAACCGCTTCGATCGCCCCACTGGGGCAGAGGATCAGCTTGAAATTCTGATCCTGCGGTCGTCGTCGAGATCGACCCGCAACACATCATCACTCGTCCATCGCTCCGACGGGCTCCATTCTAGCGGATCCCCGGAAAGGTATCAAATCATGGGCGCGGTTAACCAATTGGTAATTCTTCTTCGCAACCGAGCCCAGACCGGCGCCTGGCCGGCGCGCGGCAGGCACGGAGATTGACGCCCCGTGGCGCCGTTGGCTGGGCGCCGCGACCCGATGTGCAGCCATGCCTCTTCCGTAACGTCCAGCGCAGGTCGATCAAGGCGATATGGGCAGCGAATTCGATATTGGTTAGCGTGGCGGCCCTGGCGAAGTGAACTTCCCCGTTACGCGATAGGGTTGAGGCATGGCTGAACAATCCCCCGAAGACGACAAGCCACCGGACGCCGAAACCGAAGCGCGCTTCAAGCGCTCTTCGGCAACTTGGCGAAAACGCCGCCCCAACGGCCCCCGCCGAAAGAGGAACCATCCGCGCCCCTAGGCCGAAAAGCTAACGGCGCTGGTTCCGAAAATCACGTCGGTATTCTGCTTTACGCCAAAAGCATGCGTAGTCGGGCGTCCCCGAACTGAACTCCATTATCGTCTCGGGGAGATCACGGTGCTCCGCTGCGTTGAAAGTGTCACTGCAATCAGTGGCATCTGCGTTGTCGAATAGGACGGGCAGCTCAGGCTAGGCGACACGCCCCTTCTGAGGTCCCGGATTTAATCGGGCGTCGGCGACAGTTCGCCCGGCAAGACCTCCGGTCCGCGGCGGCGTTGGCGGTAGAGCGCAGACCGGTGGGGCGCAGGGGCCGGCGGGGCGGTGACGGCGGCATTGGGTTAGAGAGCGACGGGGTCACGGTGCGGGTCGGGCGGGGCGCCTCAAGCCGTGGCGGAAACGCTGAAGTCCAGCTCATGACGGGCTTGGCCGACGCTCTTCAGGGCGCGCAGCATCCAGAAAAGACGCCGCAGCCGCTAGGTGGGGTTCAGACCACGCGCACTGAACAGTCGCACGTGAGCAGCATTGCGCCCACATCGACGTGCCGATGCCGATGGCACGCTTTTGGCGAAGCGTCCAAAAACTCTCCCACTGTGGGACACCCAAATAGGAGGCCATAAATGGCGACGAACCGGCTTTCCCCTTACACCTCGTCCAACCTGATCTCATTCGCCGAGCGAATGGAGCGCCTGCGCCAGGACGCCATAGGGGTGGCATTCGAACATACGGCCGCACTCTTGCGCACATTTGAAGAAGCAGCTTCGCTCGCCGAACAGGTCGCCGACGGCGGCGAGGCTTATCGTGTGGGTGTGCGCGAAATCGCGCGCAGCGCCTATATCGATCTGGCCGCATCGGGCCTCAATTTGCGTTCCATCATGGAGCGCGACCTCTCGGCTAACTAAGCGACCGCGACCGCTCGAAAACAACGGTGCGATGTGCAGCCCTACGAAGGGTGGAGCGCGGCCGAACCGCCGTTTTGCTTGCGCCGACATGATGAACCCCCGATGGTTGGCGGCTTCACCCTACGACCCTCTGAGACCAACTGCGTAGTGCGTCTGCACTAAGCCGTCGGTTTCGTTTCAGGGTAGGGATAGGATACGGGCGCTTGCGCGCCTCGGGAAGAGAACATGGGGCAAACGCTGACGCCCGACTGGGCCGAATTGATCGAGACCGACCTGAGCGGCGTCGCCTTGATCAACAGCCCGATGCTCAACAAAGGCACCGCCTTCACCGAGGAGGAGCGCGACCTCTTTCAGCTGCACGGGTGTCTGCCGCCGCACGTGGGGACCCTGGATGACCAGGTGGCCCGCCGCTTGAAGGTGCTGCGCGCCTTCGAAACCGACTTCGAGCGCTATACTTTTCTGCGCGACCTGCAGGACACCAACGAGACCCTGTTCTACGCCCTGATCATGCGCGGCATGGGGGAGCTCTTGCCGCTGGTCTATACCCCGACCGTCGGCGAGGGTTGCCAGCGCTTCAGCGAGATCTGGCGCAAGCCGCGCGGCATCTTTCTCAGCTACCCCAACCGCCATCGCATCCGCGAGATCCTCGCCGCGGCGCGGTTCGACCGGGTGAAGGTGATCGTGGTCAGCGACGGCGAGCGCATTCTCGGGCTGGGCGACCAGGGCGCCGGCGGCATGGGCATCCCGATCGGCAAGCTGGCGCTCTACACCGCCTGCGCCGGCATCCATCCGGACGAGACCCTGCCGATCCTGCTCGATGTAGGGACCAACAATCGCGAGCGCCTGGACGACCCGATCTACATCGGCTGGCGCCATGAGCGGGTGACCGGCGCCGACTACGACGCCTTCATCGAGGAGTTCGTCGCCGCGGTCATCGCGCGTTGGCCGGATGTGGTGCTGCAATGGGAGGATTTCGCCGGGTCCAACGCCGGGCGGCTGCTGGAAAAGTACCGCGACCGGCTCTGCACCTTCAACGACGACATCCAGGGCACCGCCGCCGTCGCCGCCGGCGCCGTGATGGCCGCGATCAATGTCACCGGCGCGCCGCTGACCGAGCAGCGCATCGCCCTGCTGGGCGCCGGCTCGGCCGGCTGCGGGATCGCCGCGCTGCTGCTGCAGGCGATGGTCGACGACGGGCTGAGCCCCGAAGACGCGCGTCGCCGCTTCTTCGCGGTCGATCGCGGTGGGCTGCTGCTAAAGGGCATGAACAACCTGACGACGGTTCAATGCCCGCTCGCCCAG
>CALAEG010000333.1 GCA_937890965.1 uncultured Caulobacteraceae bacterium
ATCGGCACCTTCGGCGTGCGCCTGGGCAAGTCCAACAACATCATGGGCGCGCTCTATCAGGGCCTGATCGTCACCGGCGTGCTGTCCATCGGCGCGGTCTGGTGGGTGATCCACGCCCTGGTCCCGGCCGCGCTTGTCATCGACGGCAAGTCGGTGGACGCCAACGCCTTGTTCGGCTGCGGCCTGGCGGGCCTGGCGGTGACGGCGCTGATCGTGGTGATCACCGAATACTATACCGGCACGGGCTTTCGGCCGGTGAAGTCGATCGCCCAGGCGTCGGTCTCCGGCCACGGCACCAACGTCATCCAAGGCCTGGCGGTCTCGCTTGAGTCCACCGCGCTTCCGGCCCTGGTGATCATCGCCGGCATCATCGTCTCCTATAAGCTGGCAGGCCTGTTCGGCATCGCCATCGCCGTTACAACCATGCTGTCCCTGGCCGGCTTCATCGTCGCCCTGGACGCCTTCGGGCCGGTGACCGACAACGCCGGCGGCATCGCCGAAATGGCCGGCCTGCCAGGCGAGGTGCGGGTCTCCACCGACGCCCTCGACGCGGTCGGTAACACCACCAAGGCGGTGACCAAGGGCTATGCGATCGGCTCTGCGGGCTTGGGCGCGCTGGTGCTGTTCGCGGCCTATACCCAGGACCTGCACTTCTTCTCCCTGCCGGAGAACGCGGCGCAGTTTCCGTTCTTCGCCAATATGGGCGCGCCGGTCGCCTTCGACCTGTCCAACCCCTACGTCGTGGTCGGGCTGCTGTTCGGCGGCCTCCTGCCCTTCCTGTTCGGCGGCCTCTCGATGAAGGCGGTCGGTCGCGCGGCGGAAGCCGTGGTGGCCGAGGTGCGGCGTCAGTTCAAGGAAAACCCCGGCATCATGACTTATGAGGTCAAGCCGGAGTATGGCCGGGCGGTGGACATCCTGACCAAGGCGGCCATCCGCGAGATGATCGTGCCTTCGCTGCTGCCGGTCGCCTCGCCGATCGTGCTGTTCTTCGTGATCGACTGGATCGCCGGCAAGTCGTCCGCCTTCTCGGCGCTCGGCGCCATGCTGGTCGGCGTCATCGTCACCGGCCTCTTCGTCGCCATCTCGATGACCGCCGGCGGCGGCGCCTGGGACAACGCCAAGAAGTACATCGAAGAGGGCAACTACGGCGGCAAGGGCTCCGAAGCCCACAAGGCCGCCGTTACCGGCGACACCGTCGGCGACCCCTACAAGGACACCGCCGGCCCGGCGGTGAACCCGATGATCAAGATCACCAACATCGTGGCCCTGCTGCTGCTGGCGGTGCTGGCGCACAAGTTCGGCTAGGCGCGGCCGGCGTTCGCGCCGGTTCCTTGTCGTGATGACCTGAACCGAGGCCGGCCAGCGATGGCCGGCCTTGTGTTTTATGTTCCTTCTCCCCTTGCGGGAGAAGGTGCCTGCGAAGCAGGCGGATGAGAGGTCGCGCTAAGGCGCCCGGGTGGCTTTGGGATCTAACGGACAGGGCTATCGACCCCTCATCCGACCCCTTCGGGGCCACCTTCTCCCGCAGGGGGAGAAGGAAACGAACCTACTGCCCCGGCCGGGCGCCTGGAGTGGTGTCGTTGTTGCCGTTGTTGAGCTGGCCGTTGCCGATTTCGCCGATCAGCTGCTCGATGGCCGTCAGCTGGCGGCCGCGGGTGGGGGTTTCGCGGCCGTCATAGGCGACAACGCGGCCGTCTTTCAGCGTCAGCGTATCGATCTTGGCGACGGTCTCGCCGCCGCTGTTGAAGGACACGGCCACGACGTCGCGGCGGACCATCTTCGGCTTGTAGAAGGCCTGGCTCTCGCTGACCTGCGAAATATAGAACCAGACATCGGGATCGAAGGTGGAGATCGCCGAGGGCGTGCCGAGCTTGGCGCGCACGGAGGCCTTGGTGTCGACGCCCGCCTGCAGATCCTGCGGCTTGGCGTCGATGGCCTGGAAGCCCTGGAAGTCGGTGGTGGGCGTGCAGGCGCCGACCAGCGCCGCCGAAGCGATCAGGGCGCAGGTGAAGAGGGCAGAGCTGCGGAGCATGGTTTGAGAGCCTCGACGCGAAGAACGGTGTCCGGGCTTTGACCTATCGCCCCCGACACCCTAGTTCAATGGTCGCCTAGTCGCAGGCGGCGGCGGAAGTGAGGCGTTTCTAGTGTTTCAAAGCTTGTTTCGCCAGCGCGGCTCGAGGATCGTCGGGCAGCGGCTCTACGATTCCGTCGTGGAGCGCGCCCGCCAGCCCTTGTTTTATACCGAATTCGCCGTCTCCGACACGGTCGAGGGCCGGTTCGAGCTCTACAGCCTGCACGTGATCCTGCTGCTGCACCGGCTGAAGGGCGAGGGCGCCCAGGCCGCCGAGACCGCCCAGGCCCTTTTCGATATCTTCATCAGCCAGCTCGACCACGCGCTGCGCGAGATCGGCGTCGGCGACCTGTCGGTGGCCAAGAAGATGCGCAAGCTGGGCGAAGCCTTCTATGGCCGGGCCAAGGCCTATGACGCCGCCCTTGCCGATCCTTCTGACGCCGAGCTGGCGGCGCTCATCGGTCGCACCGCCTTCGAGAGCGAGGGCGATGCCGCGCGCGTCGCTGCGCTGACCGCCTATGTGCGCAAGGTCGTGGCCGCGCTGGCGGCCGAGCCGCTCGAGACGGTGCTCGATGGCCGCGCCGATTGGCCCGATCTCGCCCCATGACCGGCGAAGCCTCCCCGTGGCCGCACGTCGTCGGCCTGGGTGACGCCAGGCGAGGCGCGACCCTGCATCTGGTCGCCGACGAGGCGGCCCGAGGCGTGATCGCCAAGGCTCTGGACATCGAGACGCTGGACGCGCTGGAGGCGGATGTGGCGCTTTCCGAGTGGCTCGACGGCGTCGCGCTGGACGGACGCTGGCGCGCGGCGATCGTGCAGATCTGCGGTGTCAGCCTCGATCCGTTCGAGACCAGCCTTGAGGGTCGGTTCAGCGTCCGCGCCGTGCCGCCCGGCAGCCCGAACGCGCCAACGGAGCAGACCGGCGAGGTCGAGTTCGACTCCGAGGCCGAGGATCCGCCCGATCTGCTGGCCGGCGAAAGCCTGGATGTCGGGGCCTATGTGGTCGAGCACCTGGCGCTGGAGCTCGATCCCTTTCCGCGCAAGCCGGGCGTCGAATTCGAGGCGCCGGAGGAGCCCGCGCCGCCATCGCCTTTCGACGTCCTGCGCGCGCTGAAACGTGACTGACTTGCCGCCATTTGCATCGCGACGGCGCCGCTGTAGTGTCCGCGTGCCGGCCGTTGCGGGCGCCATCCACGTCCAAGGGGCTTAGTTAGCGCGTGTCCGATCCGACGGTGATTTCGATCGACGCGATGGGTGGCGACTTTGGCCCTCCGGTGATCGTCGCGGGCCTGGCCGGCGAGCTCGACGCCTGGCGGGCCAAGGGCGTCCGCTTCCTGCTGCACGGCGATCAGGCCCAGATCGAGGCCGAGCTGGCCCGCAAGCCCGCCGCGCGCTCGCTTTGCGACATCCAGCACGCCGACAAGGTGATCGCCAGCGACGAAAAGCCCGCCCAGGCCGTCCGCCGCGGCAAGGGCTCCAGCCTGTGGAACGCCGTCGAGGCGATCCGCGACGGCAAGGCCCAGGCCGCGGTCTCGGGCGGCAACAGCGGCGCGCTGATGGCCATCTCGAAGCTGATCCTGCGCATGGCCGCCGACCTGGAGCGGCCGGCCTTCGTGGTCAGCTGGCCGTCCATAAACGGTGTGACTTCGGTGCTCGACGTTGGCGCCAATATCGATTGCGACGCCGAGCGGCTGGTCGAGTTCGCCATCATGGGCGCCGCCTTCCATCGCGCCCTGCACGGCAAGAAAGAGCCCAGCGTCGGCCTGCTCAATGTGGGCGAGGAGGAGCAGAAGGGCCATGACGAGGTGCGCGAGGCCCATCAGCTGCTGCGCGACGGCAATTTCGTCGCCGACTATCGCGGCTTCGTCGAGGGCAACGACCTGTCGTCCGGCGTCGTCGATGTGGTGGTCACCGACGGCTTCACCGGCAATGTGGCGCTGAAGACCGCCGAGGGGACGGCGCGGTTCATCAACAACGAGATGCGCGAGGCGTTCAGGGCCTCGCTGCTCGGGCGGGTTGGCGCGCTTTTGGCCCAGTCGTCGCTGCGCCGCCTGCGCGCGCGGATCCAGCCCGACGCGGGCGGGCCGCTCTTGGGATTGAACGGAATCGTGGTCAAAGCCCACGGAGGTGCCGACGCAAAGGGGTTCGCGAGCGCCGTCCGCGTGGCGGTGGATCTGGCGCAGAGCGACTATGTGTCCGAGATCCGGCGCAATCTTGAAAATCTGACCGCCGTCCTGGCCAAGCAGTCCCAGGCCAGACCGGTGGAGAGCCTGGGATGAGTTCGGTTTTGCGCAGCGCCGTTACCGGGGTAGGGGGGTACCTGCCGGCCGACATCGTCACCAATGACGAACTGTCGAAAGTCGTGGACACCAACGACGCCTGGATCGTCGAGCGCACCGGCATCCATGCGCGCCACCGCGCCGCGCCTGACGAGGCGGCTTCAGACCTCGCGGTCGCCGCGGCCAGGAAGGCGCTGGCCGCCGCCGGCCGCACGCCCGCCGAGATCGACCTGATCATCGTGGCCACCACCACGCCGGACCTGACCTTTCCAGCCACCGCGGCCATCGTGCAGCGCAAGCTGGGCGCACCGATCGGCATCGCCTTCGACGTCCAGGCGGTCTGTTCCGGCTTCGTCTATGCGCTCAGCGTCGCCGACGGCTTCGTGGCCAGGGGCATGAGCCGCTGCGCCCTGGTCATCGGCGCGGAGACCATGACCCGGCTGATGGACTGGACCGACCGCGGCACCTGCGTGCTGTTCGGCGACGGCGCCGGCGCGGTGGTGCTGGAGCCGGTCGAGGGCAAGGGTGACGCCACCGACCGCGGCCTGCTGGGTTTCGCGCTGCGCTGCGACGGGACCAAGCAGGACCTTCTCTATGTCGACGGCGGCCCCTCGACCACCGGCACGGTCGGCCATCTGCGCATGCACGGCAGGGAAGTCTTCCGCCACGCGGTGGTGAACATCTCCGAGGCCGTGCGCGCCGCGGCGATCGACGCCGGGGTCGAGCTTTCCGCCATCGACTGGTTCATTCCGCACCAGGCCAACCAACGCATCCTGGCCGGCGTGGCGCATCGGTTGGGTATCGAGCATGAGCGGGTGATCTCCACCGTCGCCAACCATGCCAACACCTCGGCGGCCTCGATTCCGCTGGCCTGGGCCCAGGCGATCGACGACGGCCGCATCAAGCCGGGACAGCTCCTGCTGGTCGAAGCCATGGGCGGCGGCCTGACCTGGGGCGCCTGCGTCATCAGATTCTAGAGTTCTTGGGGCAGGCTATGCTCGGAAGCCTTTGACTCGACGCGGACTTCGCGGCATGCACGTAAGCGTAGCCAAAAGTTTGCGGGGGCGCATCCGATGAAGGGCGAAACGCTAACACGCGCGGATCTCTGCGAAGCGGTGCACGAAGAGGTGGGTCTGACCCGCCAGGACTGCGCCGGCTTGGTCGAGCGCACCCTGGATCTGGTCGCCGAGGCGCTGCAGGAGGGCAAGACCGTCAAGCTCTCCGGCTTCGGGGTTTTCCAGGTTCGCTCCAAGCGGGCGCCTATGGGGCGCAATCCGCAAACCGGCGAGCCGGCGGCGATCCAGCCGCGCCGCGTGATCGGTTTTCGCGCCTCCCAGGTGATGAAGGCTCGCGTCGACAAGGGCATGGACGACTAAAGAGCTTCAAGGGGAGGCATAGCGGCCATTGGCTAAGGGACCGGAAGCGTTCCGCACCATATCCGAAGCCGCCGAAGAGCTCGGCGTGCCGCAACATGTGCTGCGCTTCTGGGAGACCCGGTTTTCCTTCATCCGCCCGATGAAACGGGCCGGCGGCCGGCGTTTCTACCGGCCCCAGGACATCATCGTGCTGCGCGGCGTCCAGCGCCTGCTGCACGACGAGGGCTACACCATCAAGGGCGTCCAGCGCCTGCACCGCGAAGAGGGCATCCGCCGGGTAATCGCCGCCGCCGACGGCACCGTCGCGGCCAAGCTGGCGTCGATGGACGACGACGTCGATTTCGCCCTGCCGCCCGCCCCGCCGGCCGGCGACCAGCGCCAGGCGCTGCTGAGCGCGCTGGGGGTGCTGGAAGCGGCCAAGGCGGAGCTGGATCGGCTGCTCGAGCAGCGATAGCGGTGGCGCGTAGGCGAGGGCGCTCGTGATCAACACGGCGATAGAATTCGCCTACCTCGCCACCAACGCCCATTTCTGATTCTCGCCGCCGTGGCATGAAAATAAGATGAGCGGTGTCATGTCGGGCCACGGGCCGACCCCTATGGCGTCAAGACATCGTCCTTCAATTCCGATCAACTGGCCGTGGCTGTAGGTCCACGTCTGATTGGGGCCGCCGTCACACGCATAGAGGATGACGGGGGTTCCGTCGGGGTGATCGCCGCCTCCCGCTGCATCAAGGCACTTACCGCCAACACCGATCAACCTGCCTTGACTGTAGCGCCACATCTGGTTCTCGCTGTTGTGGCAAGAATAGAGGATGATGGGAGTCAGATCAGGCCAAGGGCCGGCGCCCAATGCATCGACGCAGCGTCCCCCGACTCCGACCACCTCGACGGCCTCCATCTTGACCGACCGAGCTGCCCTCGCGTCATCGGCGTGCACCCCAGAAGGGTACGACGAAAGATAAGCGTCATACGCCGCGACGCTGTCGCCGGCCCTGGCGATGTCATACGCCGCGTTGTCAGCCGCCATTGTGGCATCCTGTTCCCGAACCAATGCCTCCTCCCTGGCGGCCCTTTCACGCTCGGCCTGGGCCGCCGCCGAGGCGGCCTCCGACTGTGCGCGTTGCCTGGCGACCGCGGCTCGCCGCCGTTGCGCCTGGGTCCTCAGCGCGGCGCACAGCGGCGGGATCTTGGTGATCTCGCGGTCCATGGCGGCAAGGTCGTTGCTGCCGGCCACCCTGTCCCACTCCCCCTGGATTGGGCTGCAAAGAGAGTCCGTTGGCGTTTCCGCCACGGCCGAACCCGCGACCGCAAGCCAGGAGATCATCGCAAGAGTCAGCCAGCGCATCGGGTGTAGCTCGTCTGTTCGGCGTTCGGCGAGGTGACCGTGAGGGAATCGCCGCTGACCTCGATGTTGTAACGATTGCTGTCCGGCCCGGCGTTGACGGTGCCGTCGGCGTCGACCGAGGCGATCTTCATCTTGCTGGCGCCGATCGAAATGGTGTCGCCGTGGATCGCGATCTTGATGGCGTGGCTGCAGGACACATTCGGCAGAGTCCATTTGCCGTTGATGCCGGGGTCGGGCGTCCCCGAGGCCGCGGCGTCGGCGGCTGACGCAGTCGCGGAAGCAGCCTCGGATGCCGCAAGCGCGTATGCGGCCATATTGCGGCGGGAGTTATACACAAGGAGGCCGATCAAAAGGACGACGACCAGGACCACGCCAAGTGTAATGCCGGCGGCCATGTTCGCCGGCGCGGAAGAGGGCGTGGCCGGGCCGACCATCGCCCCTGGCTTCGTCGTAGGTGGCGGTGGGGAGACGGGCTCGGCCAACGGCGGCGGCCCAGGCAGCGGGCTGTCCTGGGGCGCCGGTTCGGCCATCTCGACCGTTTCGGCCGTTTCAATGGGGCCAGCCGGCGATGGGGCCTTGGCCGGCGATGATTGCGGACTGGG
>CALAEG010000334.1 GCA_937890965.1 uncultured Caulobacteraceae bacterium
GGCTTTGCCGGTCGTGGGCGGCGTCGCGGACTTCGGCCGCCGTGCGGCGGTCGCCGAATCCGGGCTTTCCAGCGCCGCGATGGCCAGCGCCACTTCGCGTGCGACTCCCTTGACCTCGGTCTTGGCGGCGCGTTGCGCCCGGTCCGCATCCTCCTTGGCGGCGCGGGCCGCTTCGTATTCCTGCGCCGCGGCGCTCATGATCAGATGGGTAGCGCGCATCTCCATCACGCGCAGATGTTGTTCCTCGGCGCGGGTGAAGCTGGCCTGGGCGACCTGGGCGGCGTCGATGGTCTCGGCTTCGCGGGCCTGGGCCTCTTCGAGCGCTTCCTGCGCCCTGGTCAGGGCCTGTTGCTTCAGCCGCAGGCTTTCCTCGCGCCGCGCGAGAGCGCCGGTCAGTTCGCCGGGCGTGGCCCCGCCCTTTTCGACCACCTTCTCTTCGATGGTCTCGATCAGCCGCGTCCATCCGCGATTGGGCTCGCGCTCGGTCCAGCCGTCCAGCGGCAGGCCGTTGACGCGGTCATAGGGGAACGGCGGCTTCGGCAGGCCGACGATCACATTGATCAACTTGTTGCTCTCAAGCCCGAGGCGCGCCTCGTCCTTGACGTGGTCGCTGTTCGACGAACTGGGCGTCCACAGCACCACGATGCTGGCCAGCTCGACGATTTGCCGCTCAAGCTCCTGGTGCCAATCGATGCTGCGCATGTCCTCGTCCCACCAGACGACGACGCCGACGGCGCGAAGGCCGCGGATGATCGCGTCAGCGAGCGCGCGGTCGGCGCGTGAATAGGATAAAAATACGCCCGACATCCCCGTCGCTTCCGTGGCCCCGCCGCGGAAGAGCGAGCCATCGCACATCTTACCGGATAACGACGTTCCAGGACAAGCGGCGGCGGCGGCACCAGAGCAAATTAGTCCGTCTGCAGTGTCTTCGATCAGAAGCGCCGCATCGTTAACCACAGTTTCCAAGGCTCAAGACGGCGCAGGACTGGCCGGATTTTCCGCTCACCTTTGGCGCTGCGTGCAAGATCATGTTTGAAGCGCCGCGCCCGTGCTTTCAAACAGCAATTCCGATGCTGGCGAGCCGATTGACGCCGGGGAATGCTCGCTTCTTTCGGCGATACAGTCGTCGCGACGGTTCGCATCGACAAGATGATCTTGGCGTCGATTCGCGAACTGACAGTTGCGCGGGCGCATGCTAGGCCTCATTTCTCTGTCAAGGACGAGCGGAGGGCGCTCGCACCGAAGACAACCGGAGCAGCAGGATGTCCGACAACGACGCCAAGAAGACGCCGGCCGAAACCCCTGAGGTTACGGCGGAAACGCGTCACGCCGCCAAGGTCGGCGTGGAAGACCGGGGCCACATCGTTGGCACAGCGGCCGAGCAGCCCGTCGACGGCATGATCGCCGACCTCGCCGACGGCGACGCGCACAAGCACAAGCATCCGAAGAAGAAGTAAGGGCCGCCCGCGCCGCCGGGCCGCGCCAACCTAAGACCGTCATCCCCCGCTGGAGCCGCGTAGCGGCGGAATGCGGGGGACCCATGAGCGCTGACCATGGAGGGTGATCATGGGTGGCCCGGTAGGAACTTTGCGATCGACAACGATTTGTCGATCGCAAAGTGGATGGCCGGGCCATGACGGATCATCTGGGCCGATCGCGGCCATCTGCGCGGCCCCTCACAAGCTGGAAGGCCCGCCGCTAGGTCACCTTTGGGCCGCAGCAGATCATCTGGGTTTCGCGCACGATGACCCGGTCGTACTCCTTCACATCGTCGGTGAGCGCTTCATAGGGGACCAGGCTCGGGTGCAGGCGCCGGAGTTGGTCCTTGGACGGAAGGGTGGTCGAACGCCACCCGTCCATGCGCTGCGCGGTATTCCAGCGCTCGTGCTCCAGCTCGGCCAGCTTCTCGCAGTCTTCGTCGCTGGCGAACAGCCGGTTTGGCGGCGCCAGCTTCGGCGGCCCGGCCAAACCAAGCCATAGAGCCGGATCGATGCCGGCGCTGGCCAGCTTGGCCGGGATATGCGCGACGGCGTCGCGGTTGGACTGGCGGAAGGATTCGTCCAGCTCATCCCACGGCCGCGCCGAGCGGTTGGCCGGGTTGTCGCGCTCCGCCGGCGGCAGCGCGGCGCGATAGGCGGCGCTGAACGCGCGAGCGGCGCTGTCGGGGGTGTTGGACAGGAACTCGCTGGCCTCGATCACCGATTCCAGGTCGCCGAATGCGGTCAGCGCGTTCAGGCCCTGAACGGCGGCGTGGGCGTGGGCCAGGGTTTCGGACTCGCGCAGGCGCACGAAGATCCTCGGCTGGCCGATATCGACCGCGCGCAGCAGCGATTGCAGCATGCCGGCGGTGCTGAGCGCCTCGGCGTCGAGGTGCAGGCAGACATAGGCCGCGGTCACCGGGCCGGCCTCGGCGAGCGCCAGGCCCAGCCTGTTGGCGTCCGGAGCGACACCCTGGCTGCCGAACCGGCCCTCGATGAAGGTGAAATGGGCGCAGGCATCGATCTCCGGGGCTCGCACCCGCAGGACCCCCTCGAGCGCCTTGGCGTTCGGATCGATCACGGTGATGCTCGGCACGCCCAGATAGGTGGTCCGGCAGTTGACGATGATGTCGCTGGCGATGGCCTGGCCGTGCTGGCCGAACCCAACGATCAGGGCGTGGATGCGTTTGTGGCCGACCGCC
Organism: uncultured Caulobacteraceae bacterium; assembly: GCA_937890965.1. Classification (GTDB taxonomy): domain Bacteria; phylum Pseudomonadota; class Alphaproteobacteria; order Caulobacterales; family Caulobacteraceae; genus Poindextera. The sequence goes on from CALAEG010000334.1 coordinate 2,681, forward strand.
TTGGCGATCAGGAACGGCGGATGGTTGATGCACAGGGCGCGCGCCGCGACCTCGGCTACCGACAGCACCCGGGTCCGCGCCTCGTTGAGCGTGGCCGCGGCGTCCTCGGCCAGGCGGACGTCGCGCATCAGGACGGTGATGAAGGCGTCGGGCGCGACCACGCGGGCCACCCGGGTCAGGACCAGGGCGTCGGCGTCGTCCTCCTCGGCCAGCAGAATGTGATCCGGCGCCTTGGCGTATTGGGCGATGATGGCGCCGTGATCGTCCAGCGGCCATGGCAAGGCGAAGGCCCGGGTCGAGGCGGCGCTCAGGCTGGGGGCGCCCAGCCAGATCACGCTCTTGCCGGCGCGCTGGGCCGCTTCGAAGGCGCGCGAGGCGATGCCTTCGCCGCCGACGATGATCACGCGCTGGCGCATCCAGCGCGCCGCGGCATGGGTCGCCCGGGCCTGGAGCAGCGCGAAGATGGTGAAGAAGAAGGTGGCGGAAAGGGTGGCGAAGCCGGTCCATTCGGCGATGCTGAAGCGCCAGTCCTTGGCGCCGGGAGGTGAGGCTTCGTAAAACCCGTTGGCGGTGTCGAACAGGCCGGTGGTGCGGAAGAGCGCATCGGCCAGGCGATAGCCCTTGTCCTCCCAGCCCCACACGCCCAGCCCCAGGGTGGCGATGGCCAGGATCGGGATCGCCCAGGCCGGGTTCACCGCGAAACCCCGGCGTTTGGTCAGGCGCTTCGGGCTCACGCGCCCCCCGTCCGGGCCGCCGTTCGGCTGACGAGTCGCGAATCGACAGTCGGAAGTCTTGGCCAGCCCATGATGGTTGGCTTTTACAACGCCCCGGCCGTCTCGGAAATGTCAAAGCTTGGCGGGCGCAGAACGCCGGCCGCTTAATGGGTCGGGCTGTCCAGCGGTTCGATGACGAAGGCTTCCACCCCGGGCTGGGACAGATCGACCAGTTGCGACGCCTCGATCCGCCGCCGGCTGCCGTCCGGGTCCTCCAGCCAGGCGGCTTGCGCGACCGGATCGACCTTGGCCAGGCCCAGCAGGGTCGCGCCGGTGATAAAGGCGCCGCCCCACTGCAGGTCGCTGCCGTTCAGGGTGAAACGGAAGATCCGGTCATTGTTGAAGGCCAGCAGCTTCTCGATCCCCTCGCGCAGGTCGATGCTTTCCTCCAGGCGGATCTCCTCGAGCAGCCCGTTGGTCAGCACCGCGAAGACCACATGCGCCTCGGGCGGGCTCAGGGCGGCGAGTTCGCGCAAGGACCGGCCAGTGTGGACGGCGGTGTCGGTGACGAGAGGGCGGAAGCGAAGCAGGGCGTCGCCGACCATGACACGATAGGGGCCGGCGTCCCGGGGCCGCCGTCCGTCCCGGGCGCAGACCTCGATATCCTCAATGTCGCCCTGCGGAGCCTCGCTCATGCCTAACCCCCGAATCGTCCAGCCCATCGCGCGGCCCAAGGTCGTCAGAGTCGAACCGAACGCCCGCGAGGCGCGGCCTAGCATCGCAACAAGACGACTCCGTGACAGAGCCGCCGGCCGGCCACGCCCGTCGGTTGACAGCAACGGGCGTCCTCAGCGAGAAGAAATCCGAGGGGAGCCGGGTTTGGCGGAGTTGCAGCTATGAGTGTCGGGCCCGAGCGCATCGCGGTCGCGGGCCCCTCGATCACCGACCGAGAGGTCGAGTTGGCGGCCGATGCGGCGCGCAACGCGTGGTTTCAGGACAGCTACGTCTATAATCGCCGCTTCGAACAAATGGTGGCTGACTATGTCGGCGTTGACCATGCGGTCAGCCTGTCCCACTGCACGGCGGCCCTGCATCTGGGCCTGGCGGCGCTGGGTGTCGGGCCGGGCGACGAGGTCATCGTTCCCGACGTCACCTGGATCGCCTCGGTCGCGCCGGTGGTCTATGTCGGCGCCGAGCCGGTGCTGGTCGATATCCTGCCCGACACCTGGTGCATCGATCCCGACGCGGTCGAGGCGGCGATCGGACCCCGCACCAAGGCTATCATCGGGGTCGACCTGTACGGATCGACCTGCGACTGGGCGCGGCTGCAGGCCATAGCCGACAAGCATGGCCTGGTGCTGATCGAGGACGCGGCCGAGGCCTTTGGCTCGCTGCATCACGGCCGCCGCGCCGGTGCCTTCGGGGCGCTTTCAGCCTTCAGCTTCCATGGCTCGAAGACGGTGGCGACCGGCGAGGGGGGCATGCTGGCCACCGATGACCCGGCGATCTACCACCGCATTCTGGTTCTGCGCGATCACGGCCGCGAGCCGGGCGACCGCTTCTTCCAGAATCACGAATTCGCCTTCAAGTCCCGGATGAGCGCGGTGCAGGCGGCGCTGGGCGTCGGCCAGATGGAGCGCATCGACGAGCTGATCGCGCGCAAGCGGGCCATCTTCGGCTGGTATCGCGACCGGCTGGGCGACCTGAACGGCGTGGCCATCAATGCCGAGCCCGTGGGGACGGAAAACAGCTACTGGATGGTGACGGCCGTGCCGGACGCGGCCTTCGGTTTGGACAAGTTCGCCCTGATGGCCGCGTTCGACCAGCGCAATATCGACACCCGGCCCTTCTTCTCGCAGCTGTCCACCCTGCCGGCCCTTGACGACCGCCCGGCCGCCAAGCGTTTCGTCTCCCCGACCGACAAGGGCGCCCATGCCGCGACCTACGGCATCAACCTGCCGTCCGGCTATCACATGGATGAGGCCAGGGTGGATCGGGTGGGCGCGACCTTGAAGGAGATCCTCGCCGCCCGCCGGTCATGACGCCGCGCTGGCCGCAACCCCGGTCCAGAAGTCGTGGTAGGCCTCAGCCTTCTCCGGTGAGGTCCGGCGAATGAAGTCGCAGATATCGGCCAGCAGGCTTTCCAGCTTGAAGTTCGGAAAACCCTGACGCCATTTTTCGTGCAAGGCCGTGGCTTCGGCGGTCAGGCGTGAGTCGGTGCGGGTGTTGGCGTCCCCGACGAAACGCCGGAACATGACCTCGAACCACCGATTGGCCATGGCCTGCCGCTCGGCCAGCGAATGGCGCAGGCCGAACCGCGACTGCAGGATGATGCTGGCGCCCTCGAAGCCGCAGAGCATCCATTGCAGCTGGCGAATGGCGGGGTCCAGGCCGGCGGCGGCATAGAGCTTGATGTCCCGCCCGACGCCGACGTCCACCGTCTCCCAGTTTGCATTGTCATAGATGAAGGCCACCCGGCCGACGTGGACGAACCGGCCGGACAGCAGATAGGTCAGCGAGAAGAAGTGATCGTGAAACGACAAGGCGAACGGGTGACTGAAGAGGAAGTCCCAGGTGTCGGTCAGGATCGATCGGCGGATGGCCGAATAGAAGATCAGGTTGGGGCCCTGATAGCCGAGATAGCCGGCGACCCGGTCGACGACCGCGTTTGAATCGACCTTGGGGTAGCTGACGACGTAGGAGGTATCGGTCTGTTCGAGCACATAGGCGCCGGTGATGCCGGCCACCGACGGGTCGCCAGCGACTTGCGCCGCTACCCGTCCGATCGCCGCTATTCCCCGATCCAGGCCGCCATCGTCATCGCCGAGGAAGACCACGAACTCGCCGGTCGAGGCGCGCAGGCCTTCCTGGAAGTTGGTGTTGGCGTCGCACGGCTCGGCGATGATGATGCGGCAGTTGGGCTGCTGGATGCGTTCCAGCACCGCCCGCTTCTGGGGACTGCCGGAATTGTCCCTGACCACCACCTCGATTGTATCCGAGGCCCACGAACAGGCCTGCATGATCCGGGCATAGGCGCCCAGGCTGTCGCGATTGGACGGGACGATGATGGACAGACGCATCCGCTTCCAGCCTTCCGTCGCGCCCGTGGTCAGGTCAGACCTCGATGAAGACCAGGTCCAGCCCCGGCCGTTGCAGCGCCGGCACGCTGGCCGCGATCGCGCGGGCGCGGGCCGGATTCAGCCCGACATAGACGACCTCGACGTTGGCCGGAAGCGCATCGGGCGCGACGATCGGCACATCGAACAACGTCTTTCCCCACAGGTGACGATTGCTGTCCAGGCAGCAGGTCGCCGAAACCCGTCCCACCATTCGGGTCAGCAGGAAGGCGCCGTAGAAGCCCGCGCCATAGACCGCGGTCGTCCGACCCGCATTGGCTTCGAACTCGCGGTCGAGCTGGCGACAAGCCTGGTCGAGCGCACGGGCTGTAGCGCGCGCCTGGCTGGCGGAGGCCTCGATCACCGATCCATCCACCAGCGGCTCGGCCTCGCCCATCCGGCAGGTCACCACGAAGGCGCTGGGC
>CALAEG010000335.1 GCA_937890965.1 uncultured Caulobacteraceae bacterium
GGCGGAGCCCGCGATGTCGATGCCGCGGCAGCCGTCTTCCCGCACGATCATCTCGAATCTTAGCTTTCGGGCGTCCCGGGCCGACCAGCGGACGCAGAAAGCTTCTCGGTCCCGTCGTCGTCTTCGCAGTCGTTCTCAAAGAAGGCTGAGTAGGAGTCGATCCCTTGGAACAGCCTCGCGCAAATAAGTTCGGCGCGGGCCGTCGATGCGCGGGCTATCGATCCGGCCATGTCGACGGTCGATGCGATCTGGGGTTGCATTCCTGTTGACGGACCCCGCGGGCTCGACGCCATTCTCCATAGCGTGCGGGCCACAGATCCGCGTCGCGCCCGAAGCGGCCCTCAGCGACAGGGGAGCGCCCGCTGGCGGCTAGTGGCCGGCGTTCAGGATGACCGACATGATCACACAGCAAGACCGCGATTGTTAGAGCTGCTACTGGCGGTCGAGCGCCTGGCAACTCTGGGCGGCCGAGGCTCGGCTGGCGCGCTTTGATGCTCGTCAATGCGTTCGGCGCCGCGTCGATGTGCAAGTCAGCGATTGGCTGTCCGAAGCCGCAGTGGAGTTGACGATGAAAACCCCCAGAACCTGGTATGTCGTCGCGGACGGCGGGCGCGCACGCTTCCTGCAGAAACGAAACCCGCGGCGGTCGTTCGCCGCGCCCCACCAGATGTTCGCCACGGACCGCGAGTTCGTCTCCACGCATATCCACGATCGCTCGAGCGATCTCGGCGCTGCGCCGCCGGGCCGTTCGTACGAGAGTGCGGGATTCGTTCGCCACGGCGTGGAGCCGCGAGAGGATTTTCATCGGACCGAGAAGAGGAACTTCGTTGACGAGGTGGCGGCCGCCCTGAACGACGCGAACGCCGGCGACGAGTTCGACCGCCTGATCCTCGTGGCGCCCGCTCACGCGCTCAGCGAGCTTCGCCGAGCGCTCGATGCGTCCACACAGCGGAAGATCGCCGGAGAGCTACAAAAGGACCTCACCCACGTGCCCGAGGCCGGCCTCGCGGAGCACCTCGCCGATCTGGATGGCGCCTGACGCGTCGCGGAGACGGTTAACGCGCTCGTTGATCCTCATCAAGGCGATGCGGCCAAACCGCGCCGAGTATCAGTGGAGGCGACGTATCGCGTAACTGGGAGCATCGCGCATGCAAGTTCCACTGAAGGTGACGTTCGAGGCGGGGCTGGAACCGAACCCCGCCCTGGAGACGCGCATCGAACATGAAGCGCGCAAGCTTGAGCAATTCGCCGGCCGCATCACCGCCTGCCACGTCGCCCTGATCGGCCGCAGCCACCGTCGCCACAAGGGCGGGCTTTACCAGGTCAGAATCCACATCAGCGTCCCTGGGCAGGCGGACGTTGTCGTCGACCGAAACCCCGCCGCCGATCACGCCCACGAGGATCCCTATGTCGCGGTGCGCGACGCCTTCGCGGCGGCCCGCCGTCAGCTGCAGGATCACGAACGCCGCTTCGTGGGCCAGATCAAGGCCCACGAGGCGCCGCCGCATGGCCGCATCTCGGAGATGTTCCCAGAGCAGGACTACGGGTTGATCGAGAGCGCCGAAGGCCAGGAGTTCTACTTCCACCGCCACGCGGTTGTCGCAGGCGACTTCGACGCCTTGAGGCCAGGCGATGAGGTTCGATTCGCGGAATCCGAAGGCGACAAGGGCCCGACGGCTTCGTCGGTCCACCGGATCGGCAAATCCCACATCGTGGCGCCCTGAACCGTAACGTCCGGCCGCCGGGGACGGGCAGCCGAATGGGTCACGTTTCCCAGCCTCGGCTTGTCGCTTGCCGCGCAGGGATGGCGCTCGAGCGTGGCGGGCGCCATCGGTCCTTCCGCCAAACCAGGGCTATGCCGATAGATTAGGATCAGCTCAGAACGCCGCCCTTGCAGTTCCGCGAAAGTGACTTCGATCACATCGATCGCCCAAAATCGGGGTAGCGTGCCTGACAGCGTTTCCTGGGCTGATGGCGATGGTGACAGCAATGCCGGAGGCTTTCCTCGACCCTGAGACGGTGGAAGGCGGCGAGCGCAGCGCCACTTCCCCTATATCGCCGCCGCTTGACCGCCGAGCGCCGACCCTGTCCGACAAGGTCGCATTCCTGCAGCGGCCGTCGTCCTATGGCCTCACCGGCAAGGTCGAATGCGTCGAGACCCACATGTCCTGGGTCTTCCTGGCCGGGCAGCGGGCCTACAAGCTAAAGAAACCCGTCAGCTTCGGTTATCTCGATTTTTCCACCCTCGCCAAACGCGAGGCGGCGTGCCGGGCGGAGCTTGCCCTCAACACCGCGCTGGCCGACGGGGTCTACATCGAGGTCGCGCCGCTCGTTCTCGCGGCCGATGGATTGGCGTTGGGCGGCCGCGGAGCGGTGGTGGACTGGCTGGTGGTCATGCAACGGCTTGATCGCGAGGATATGCTCGCCAAGCGCATGGGCCGTCGGCCGCCGACGCGGGCGGAACTCGATCACCTGGCGCTGGCGCTCGCACGCTTCCGTCGCCACGCGCGGCCAAGGCCCGTGGCGCCGGCCCGCTATCTCAGACTGCTGCGGCAGGCGCTTATCGACGATCGCGCAATACTGCTCCGTCCCGAGCTCCGGCTGCCGTCGGGCTCGATAAGGCGCGTCGATTCGGTGCTTCAGCGCGCGCTTCGCTGTCGGTCCGATCCGTTTGCCGCGCGCGCCGGGCGGCTGATCGACGGCCATGGCGACCTGAGGCCCGAGCACATCTGCTTCGACGGCCCCGTGGTGCGGATCATCGACCGGATCGAATTCAACGCCACGCTTCGGCGGATCGACCCGCTCGACGAGCTCGCCTACCTTGACCTTGAGTGCGAACGGCTGGGCTCACCGGCGGCCGGCTGTCGGATTCGGGCCGGCGTGACGCACGCGAGGCGTAAGCGCGCGGACTAGGCCGTCTGGCTCTTCTACCGCTGTCATCGCGCGATGCTGCGAGCGCGGCTTTCGATCGCCCACCTGCTCGAACCACGACCGCGGACGCCGGCGAAATGGGCCCCGCAGGCCAGGTCCTACCTGCGCATCGCGGTTCGCGACGCCCGCCGGCTCGAGCGCTTGCTCAATAGACCAGGAGGCTGGTGAGGGGTTGGCGCGAGTGCAGCCGGCTGATCGCCTCGGCGAGCAGCGGCGCACACGGCGTGACCTTGACCTTCGCCCGGGCGGCTGCGCCCGCAAGCCGGAACGGCGGGACCGCGTCGGTGACGATCAGCTGGTCGATCGCCGGGTCGGCCAGCGCTTCATCAGCGCCGGGCATGAACAGTCCATGCGCCGCCAGCGCGATGACCCGCGCCGCCCCGGCCTGCCGCGCGGCGCGCGCGGCGCGGACGAGTGTCCCGCCAGTGCTGATCAGGTCGTCGATGATGAGGACGGTGGCGCCGGCGACATCACCGACGAAGAGGTCGCCCGTGACCACGCCAGCGCTGCGATGCTTGTCCACGAGGCCGCGGCCGACAGGCTCGCCGATCGCGGCTTCGAGCGCTTCGCGGAAAAGCTCGGCCCGCTTGGCGCCGCCCGAATCGGGTGAGACGACGCAGAGCGGCCGCCCGGCAAGCCGCGCGGCCTCGGCGACCAGGAGAGGCGCCGCGGTGAGTGCGACCGACCGATGGCGGAAGGCGTTCTCGAAAGCGGCTGGATTGTGCACTTCGAGCGTGACGATGGCGTCGGCGCCGATCGCCTCGAACATCGCCGCCACGTAGCGCGTGGTGACAGGATCGAAAGCCTTCGTCCGTCGGTCCTTGCGCGCGTAGCAGAGGTAGGGCGAAACAGCCGTTACCCGCGCGGCACCGGCGTCCTTCAACGCCCCGATGAAGAACAGAAGTCGGCAGAGCTTGTCGTTGGCGCTGCGAACGGGCCCGCCGTGCAGCGATTGGATAACGAAGACATCGTCGCCGTCGACGCCCTCGAGCGGGCGGGCCTTGTGCTCGCCGTCCTCGAACTCGCGTTCCTCGTGCGGGGCCAGCGGCTGGCCGAGCACCGCCGCCACCGCCGCGCCCAGCTGGGCGGTGTCTTCAAGCGCAAAAAGGCGCAAAGCCCCCTGGGCCATGAAACGCTCCTAACAGCCAAGCAGCCCATCAATGCCCCGGCCAGGGCCCAGGCCGATTGACCTCGGTCAATCGGGCTAAGCTATGGGCCGCGCGCTCAGGCGAGCTGTTCGCTAACGGCGCAGGCCGCGCCGACCGCCGCT
>CALAEG010000336.1 GCA_937890965.1 uncultured Caulobacteraceae bacterium
GCTTCATCCAGTTCTTGTCGTCGCGGTCGGGGAAGTCCTCGCGGGCGTGGGCGCCGCGGCTTTCCTGCCGCTGCAGGGCGCCGGCCATGGTGACCATGGCGCAGCCGATCAGGTTCTCCAGCTCCAGCGTCTCGACAAGGTCGGTGTTCCAGATCAGGCCTCGGTCGCTGACCTTGAGGTCGGCCTTGCGCGCGTGGACGGCCGACAGGCGTTCAACCCCCCGAACCATGTCGGCGCCGGCCCGAAAGATCGGCGCGTCCTCCTGCATGGTTTTCTGCATCTCGATGCGCAGCGCCGCCGTCGGCGTGCCACCCGCGGCGTTTCGCAGGCGGTCGAACCGCGCGAGATGCGGATCGGTAAGCGCGTCGTTCGGATCGGGCTGCGAGGCGCCCGGCTTGATCAGCTCGGCCGCCCTCAGGCCGGCGGCGCGGCCGAAGACCACCAGGTCGGTGAGCGAATTGGAGCCCAGACGGTTGGCGCCGTGGACCGAAACGCAGGCCGCCTCGCCGACCGCCATCAGGCCGGGAACGACGTGATCGGGATTGTCGCCGGCCTTGGTCAGCACCTGGCCATGATAGTTCGTGGGGATGCCCCCCATGCTGTAGTGGCAGGTAGGGACGATCGGAATCGGCTCCTTGGTGACGTCAACATTGGCGAAGACCCGGGCGGTCTCGGTGATGCCGGGCAGGCGCTCGTGGATGATCTTCGGATCCAGGTGGTCGAGGTGGAGGTTGATGTACGCCTTGTCCTTGCCGCACCCGCGCCCTTCGCGCAGCTCGATGGTCATGGCGCGCGAGACCACGTCGCGCGAGGCTAGATCCTTGGCGTGCGGCGCGTAGCGCTCCATGAACCGCTCGCCTTCGGCGTTAGTCAGATAGCCGCCCTCGCCGCGCACGCCTTCGGTGATGAGCACGCCGGCGCCATAAACGCCGGTCGGGTGGAACTGGACGAACTCCATGTCCTGCACCGCCAGGCCGGCGCGCAGGGCGATACCGGCGCCGTCGCCCGTGCAGGTATGGGCGTTGGTGGTGGTGAAATAGATGCGGCCATAGCCGCCGGTGGCCAGCACCACCAGCTGGGCGCGGAAGCGGTGCAGGGTCCCGTCGTCGAGCTTCCAGGCTGTGAGGCCCCGGCAGACTCCGTCTTCCATGATCAGGTCGAGCGCGAAGTACTCGATAAAGAACTCGGTGTGGTGGGCCAGCGCTTGGCCATACATGGTGTGCAGCATGGCGTGACCGGTGCGGTCGGCCGCCGCACAGGTGCGCTGGATCGGGGCCTCGCCGAAGTTCTGGGTCATGCCGCCGAAGGCGCGCTGATAGATCCGCCCGTCCTCGGTGCGCGAGAAAGGCACGCCCCAGTGCTCAAGCTCGTAGACGGCGGCCGGCGCGTTCCTGACCAGGTATTCGATGGCGTCCTGGTCGCCCAGCCAGTCCGACCCCTTGACGGTGTCGTACATGTGCCAGCGCCAGTCGTCGGGGCTCATATTGCCCAGGCTGGCGGCGATGCCGCCTTGGGCAGCGACCGTGTGAGACCGCGTCGGGAAGACCTTGGTGATGCATGCGGTTTTCAGGCCCGCCTGAGCGCAGCCCAGAGCCGCGCGCAGCCCCGATCCGCCGGCGCCGACCACCAGCACGTCGAACGTGTGGTCGGTGAGTTCGTAAGCCGCCATCAATAGATCCCACTCGATAGGGCGACCTTAAGCACCGAAAAGACGCCAATCACGCCGGCCAGCCAGGCGGCGAAAACATTCAAGGTGAGCAGCAGCGCCTTGGTCGTCGGCCGCTCGATATAGTCCAGTATGACCTCGGCCATACCGATGCGCATGTGGAAGACGCCGACGCCGATCAGCAGCGCCATGAGGATGGCGTTGAGCGGCGCGTGCAGCCAGAGCACCGCCGTGGCGTAGTTGGCCTTGGCCAGGCTCAGAGCGGCATAGACGCCCCACAGCGTCAGCAGAACCAGGGCCGCGGCCGACACCCGCTGGGCGATGAAGCCGCCGACGCCGTGCTTGGCCGATCCCAGGCCGCGAACCCGGCCGAGCGGGGTGCGGTAGCCGCTCATGACAGGGCTCCCATCATGCCGGCGGCCACCCAGACCGCCATGGTGGCGGCGACGGCGAAGACGATCACCGCCGCGGCGGTCATGTCGGCGGTCTTCGGCAGGAAGCCCGAACCGAAGTCCCAGACCAGGTGCCGGACGCCGTTGGCCAAGTGAAAGAAGAGCGACAGCGTGATGGCGATCAGCACCAGCTTGCCAAGCGGCGAGCCGAGAATGAGGCGGAAACTGTCATAGGCGCCGGGACCGGCGGCGAGCGCCAGCGCCCAGCCCGCCAGGATCAGCGCCGCGCCGTAGAGGGCGACGCCGGTGACCCGGTGCAGGATCGAGGTCGCCATGGTCAGATGCCAGCGCCAGACCGTCACGTAAGGGGACATCGGCCGGTCGGAGGCTTTCGGGGTGGGGCGGCCAGCCGGGGCTTCACTCATCGCCGGGCCCTCCCTGGCGGCCCTCACCGGCCGCTTTTAAGCCGCGAGGTCGGGGTGTCAACGCAACCGAAGCCGCTTTGCCGCGTTTCGCCAGTCGGGCAGGATTGCGCGCGGCGCGGAAGCGACGCACGCATTGTAGCGTCGGGGGTGAAATCAATTCCATGTCGGACTCGTCCAAGGCCTCGCTGGCGGGGCTCAAGGTGCTTGTCGTCGAAGACGAGGCCCTGGTTTCGATGTTGCTCGAGGACATGCTGAGCGACCTTGGCTGCGAGATCGTCGGACCGATCATGCGCCTTCGCGAGGCGCTGGCGATGGCCGAGGATGAGAGCCAGGCCATCGATGTGGCCATACTGGACGTCAACCTGGCCGGGGAACGGAGCTTTCCCGTCGCCGAGGCGCTCGAAAAGCGCGGCTGCCTGTTCGTGCTGGCCACCGGCTATGACGACGCCGGCATCGACGAGCGCTGGCGCGCCCGGCCCTTGCTGAGAAAACCCTTCCTGCCGCACCAGCTCGAACAGGTGCTGCTCGAGGCCCTGGCCGGCGCACCCGCCGCTTAGAGCGGGTTGAGGAAAAGTGTGAAGCGGTTTTCCGCCCGCAACCCGCTCTAACCCTCAGGAATCGATCACGTTCATGATTTTGGATTGCTTCAATCCAAAATCATCGTGATCTAGGGCGAAGGTCTAGACGTCCACCTCGGCGTCCAGGGCGTTGTCCTGGATGAATTCGCGCCGGGGCTCGACCAGGTCGCCCATCAGCCGGGTGAACATGTCGTCGGCGTCGTCGGCGTGGGTGACCTTGACCTGCAACAGCGTGCGCGCGCTGGAATCCAGCGTGGTTTCCCACAATTGCTCGGGGTTCATCTCGCCCAGCCCCTTGTAGCGCTGGATCGACAGTCCTCGCCGGCCGGCGTCGAACACCGCCTCGACCAGGTCGAGCGGCCCCCGGATGCGGGCGGTCTTGTCCCTGCGGCGATAGACGGCTTCGCCGATGAACAGCTCGGCAAGGTCCTTGGCGCGTTCGGCCAGGCGCCGGGCGTCGGCCGAGTGCAGCAAAAGCCCGTCCAGCACCACCCGCTCGGTGACCCCGCGCCTGGCGCGGCTGAACACGAAGGCGCCGGCCTCGCCGGCCTCGCCGGTCCAGGGCCCATCGCCCTCCTCGGCATAGAGGTCGAGCCGCCTGGCCACCGCCAGCGGGTCGGGCGCATCGCCGAGCAGGCCGGCCAGCGCCGCCTGCTCCACCGCGAAGGCGGGCGCGCGCGCGGCTAGCCGCTCGACATTGGCCTGGGCGGCCTTGGCGTTCTGCACCAACTCGAGCAGGTCCGCGCCGGCCATCTGCACGCCGCTGGACAGCTCCAGCACCGCGTCGCTGACGCCCTCATCGATCAGGAAGGCCTCCATCTCGGCGTCGTTCTTCAGATAGCGCGAGGACTTGCCCTTGGTCGCCTTATAGAGCGGCGGCTGGGCGATATAGAGGTAGCCGCGCTCGATCACCTCCGGCATCTGGCGATAGAAGAAGGTCAGCAGCAGGGTGCGGATGTGGGCGCCGTCGACGTCGGCGTCGGTCATCACCACGATGCGGTGATAGCGGATCTTCTCGATGTCGAAGTCGTCGCGGCCGATGCCGGCGCCCAGCGCGGTGATCAGGGTGCCGATCTGTTCGGAACCCAGCATCTTGTCGAAGCGGGCGCGCTCGACATTGAGAATCTTGCCCCTGAGCGGCAGCACGGCCTGGTTTTCGCGGTTGCGCGCCTGTTTCGCCGAGCCGCCGGCGGAGTCGCCTTCGACCAGGAAGATTTCCGACTTGGCGGGATCGCGTTCCTGGCAGTCGGCCAGTTTGCCCGGCAGCGACGAGATATCCAGCGCCGACTTGCGCCGGGTGAGTTCGCGGGCCTTGCGCGCGGCTTCGCGGGCCGCGGCGGCCTCGAAAATCTTCTGCACGATGGCGCGGGCCTCGGCCGGATGCTCCTCGAACCAGGTGGCGATGCCGTCGCTGACCAGGCCCTCGACCGCCGGGCGCACTTCCGACGAGACCAGCTTTTCCTTGGTCTGGGACGAGAATTTGGGATCGGGCACCTTGACCGACAGCACGCAGGTCAGGCCCTCGCGGGCGTCTTCGCCGGTGACCGACATCTTCTCGCGCTTGGCGACGCCTGAACTCTCGGCATAGGCGGTGACCACCCGGGTCAGGGCGGCGCGGAAGGCGGAAAGGTGCGTGCCCCCATCCCGCTGCGGGATGTTGTTGGTGAAGCACAGCATGGTCTCGTGGTAGCCGTCGTTCCACCACATGGCCATGTCGATATCGACTTTTTCGCGGTGGCCACGCACCACGATCGGCGTCGGGATCAGCGAGGTCTTGGCCTTGTCCAGGTGGCGCACGAAGGCTTCGACGCCGCCGTCATAGTGCAGGATCTCCTCGAACGGTTCGGCGTCGCGCAGGTCCTTGAACACGATCGAGACGCCGGAGTTGAGGAAGGCCAGCTCGCGCAGGCGGTGCTCCAGGGTCTTGCGATCGAACTCGACAGCCGCGAAGGTGGTCAAGGAGGGCTGGAAGGTAACCTCGGTTCCGGTCAGGAACTCGCCGTTCTCGCGCCGGGGCGCGTCGCCGGTGACCACCAGGGGCGAGACCGCATCGCCACGCTCGAAGCGCATCTCGTAGGCCTTGCCGCCGCGATAGATCTTCAAGAGCAGGTAGTCGGAGAGCGCGTTGACGACAGACACCCCGACGCCATGCAGGCCGCCGGAGACCTTGTAGGAGTTCTGGTCGAACTTACCGCCGGCGTGCAGCTGGGTCATGATGACCTCGGCCGCCGAGACCCCTTCCTCGTGCATGTCGGTGGGGATGCCGCGGCCGTCGTCGATCACCGTCGCCGAGCCGTCGGCGTTCAGGGTCACCTGGACCAGGCTGGCATAGCCGGCCAGGGCCTCGTCGATGGCGTTGTCGACCACCTCATAGACCATGTGGTGCAGGCCCGAGCCGTCGTCGGTGTCGCCGATATACATGCCCGGCCGCTTGCGCACGGCATCCAGGCCCTTCAGCACCTTGATGGAATCGGCGCCGTAGTCGTCGCCGTTCAGGGCAGCCGGTTCGTCTTGCGGTTCGTCGCTCATCATTCGTCCAATGCGGTGAGGCGCCCGGCGTCGATGCTGAACCCTTGAGCCCGGCCCGTAAGGGTGGCGAACAGGGCGGCGTCGGTCCCGGTCAGGAAGGCTTGCAAGCCTAGCGCCTCGATTTCATCGAAGAGCGCCGCGCGGCGGAAGGAATCCAGGTGCGCGGCGACCTCGTCCAATAACAATATAGGATTCGGTTGCGATTTCGCACGGGAAAGTCGCGAGGCCTGGGCCAGAATCAGGTTCAAAATCAGCGCTTTTTGCTCACCGGTGGAGGATTCGGCCGCCACCCGGCCCTTTTGCACATAGCCGACCAGCAGATCGCCGCGGTGCGGGCCGGTGAGCGCGCGTCCGGCGGCGGCGTCGCGCGGTCGCGTGGCGGCCAGCGCGGCGCCCAATCTGGCTTCGATCTCCTCGGCCGACGCCCCTTGAGCGGCCATCGCCTCCCAGTCGCCGGAAAGCGCCAATGAGGCTTGCGGAAAGGGCCGCTCGCCCCGGGCGGCGATCTCGGTGGAGAGCGCCTCCAGCGTGCGGGCCCGCGCCATCGCCACGGCCGCGCCGGCCTTGGCCAGTCTCGACTCCAGCGCATTCAGCCAGGCCGGATCGGCCGGAGCCTCGGCCAGGAGCCGCATCCGCTCACGCATGGCGCGCTCGTAAGCGCCGACCTGCACGGCATGACCGGGCTCGCCGGCGAAGACCAGCCGATCGAAGAAGCGCCGTCGCTCGCTGGCGGCCTCGAGGAAGAGCCGGTCCTCGCGCGGGGTCAGCCAGACCAGGCGGACAAGCTCGGCCAGCCGGCCTGGCTGGGCCGGTTCGCCCTCGATCCGCACGCTGCGGCGCGCCGCCCCTGGCGTCTCCAGGCCGGTGCCGAGCTGGACGGGGCCGTCCGCGCCCTCCAGCTCCGCCGCCACGGCCCAGGCCAGCCCCTGCGCGTCGGCGGGCTCACGGCGGCCGACCTCGGCCATGGCGGCGTTGCGCAGCCCTCTACCCGGGATCAGGAAGCTGATCGCCTCGAGCAGGTTGGTCTTCCCCGCCCCGTTCGGCCCGAACAGGAAGACCGGCCGCCCGTCGAGCGCCAGGGCGGCGCGGTCATAGGATCGAAAGTCGGTGAGCGTCAGGCGGCGAAGGGCGGTGCGAGGCATTGCCCGCTATCCTGACAGCCCGCGCGCTAAACCCTCAGCGGCATCAGAACGTACTGGACATCCGGATCGGCCGGATCGAGCACCAGGGTCGGATCGTGTGGCTCGGCGAAGCGGAACTCCGCCGTCTCGCCCTGGATCTGGTCGGCCACGTCGAGCAGGTAGCGGGCGTTGAAGCCAACCTCGAAGGGTTCGCCCTCGTAATCCGCCTCGACCTCTTCCACCGCCTGGCCGGCCTCCATGTTGCGCACGGTGAGCACCACCTTGCCGCGCTCGACCGCGACCTTCACCGAACGGCTCTTTTCCTCCGAAATGGTCGCCACCCGGTCGACGGCGCGCGCGAACATGCCGTTGTCGACGATCAGGATGCGGCTGTTGCCCTGGGGGATGACCCGCACATAATCGGGAAAGGCGCCGTCGATCACCTTGGAGGTCAGGGCGGCGCGGCCGAAATCGAAACGCACCTTCTGGGCGGAGATCTGCACCTCGACGCTTTCGCCGGCGTCTTCCAGCAACCGCCTCGCCTCGGCCACCGTCTTGCGCGGCACGATGATGCCGGGCGCGCCAGCCGCGCCCTCGGGCGCCGGCATCTCGGCCAGCGCCAGGCGGCGTCCGTCCGTTGCCACGGCGCGCAGCTTGGCGATGCCGCCCTCGACCACCGTGTGCAGATAGAGGCCGTTCAGATAGTAGCGCGTCTCCTCGGTGGAGATGGCGAAGCGGGTGGTGTCGATCAGCCGGATCAGATCCTTGGTGGCGATCACGAACCGGTTGCCGAGCCCGTCGGACGACATGACCGGGAAGTCGCCCGCCGGCAGCACCGGCAGGTTGAACTTCGAGCGGCCGGCCACGACTTGCAGCCGCGGATCGTCGCCGGAATAGCGCAGCTCGACCTCCGAACCCTCCGGCAGCTTGCGGACGATCTCATAGAGGGTGTGGGCCGGCGCGGTGATCTGGCCGGCGCCTTCGACGCGCCCTGGCGTCTCATCGATGATCTCCATGTCCAGGTCGGTGGCCGACAAGGCCATGGCATCGCCTTCGGCGCTCAACAGCACATTGGACAGGATAGGAATCGTATTGCGCCGCTCAACCACGTTCTGCACGTGTCCCAAGGCCTTGAGCAAAGCCGCGCGTTCGATCGAAAGCTGCATCTGGACGTCCGAATCCCGACCGCCGTGGCCCCCATGCCCCCCGCGCGGTCCGACTTTAAGGGGGTTGCGGAGATTAGCGGAAAACCACGGCTGGGGAAGGGGCCTCAGCCCCGGAGTTTGCGGGTCAGAACCTCAAGATCGCGGGCCAGTTGGGCGTCGTCGACCTTGAGCGCTTCGATACGGCGCACCGCGTGCAGCACGGTGGTGTGATCGCGCCCGCCGAAACGGCGTCCGATGTCGGGCAGGGACCGGGTGGTGAGGTGCTTGGCCAGCCACATCGCCGCCTGCCTGGGCCGAGCGATGGCGCGATTGCGCCGCTCGGAGATCAGGTCGACCTGGCGCATGCCGTAGTGCTCGGCCGTGGCCTTCTGGATTTCGTCGACGGTGATCCGCTTCTCGCCGCTGCGCAGGTGCGGACGCAGGATGGTCTGGGCCTCGTCGAGGCTGAGCGCGCCGACGCCGATCCCGGCTCTCGCCACCAAGGTGTTCAAGGCGCCCTCCAGTTCGCGAACGCTGTCGGTGAAACGATCAGCGAGGAATTCAAGCACCTCGGCGCGGGCGGCCAGGGCGCCGAGGCCTTGTTGCCGGGCGAGCAGGTCCAGCTTGCGCTCAAGGATGCCCAGGCGCAGCGTGCGGTCGGCCGGCTCGATGCCGCAGACCAAGCCCGCCTGCAGATGCGAGCGCAGGCGCGGGTCCATCTCGGCCAGCTCGGTCGGGGCGCGGTCGCAGGTCAGCACGACCCGGCGGCCGTCCTGGGTCAGGGCGGCCAGGGTGTGGAAGAGCTCTTCCTGACTCGATTGTTTTCCCGCGACAAAATGCACATCGTCGATGAGCAACAAGTCGGCGGCCCGGAGTTCCTCCTTGAAGGCCGGGCCGGTCTTGTCCATCAGGGCTCGGACAAAGCCGGAGAGGAACCGCTCGGCGGTCAGGTAGATGACCTTCTTGTCCGGCGCGTTGCGGCCAGCCTCCCAGGCGATGGCGTTCATCAGATGGGTTTTGCCGAAGCCGAACGGTCCGTGGAAGATCACCGGGTTGAAGTGGCCGTCGCTCCAGGCCGCCACCCGCTTGGCCATGTCATAGGCGAAGTCGTTGGCCGGGCCCTGGACGAAGGTCTCGAAGGTGAAGCGGTCCTGCAGGCAGGTCACCCGCGACTGACGGGCATCGGCCCGCGCCACGGTCTCGACCTTGTCGATCGTCGCCGGCTTTTCGACCGGCGCCGGCGCGCTCGCGAGGTCGCCAGCGGCGGCCTCGAACTCGGCCCTGGACTTGAGATCGAGCGGGCGGTGCAGCGGGTCGCTCTTGGCCCACAGTTCGCTGATCCGCCGCCAGGCATTGCGGCTCACCCAGTCGCGGGCCGTCTGCGTCGGCGTCACCAGAGCCAGGGCGCCGTCCTGGGCCTCGCGCAGCGCCGCCTGGCCCAGCCAGGAGCCGTAGGTGTCGTCACCAAGCTCGCCCCTGAGCGCGGCCGCCGCGTGGGCCCAAACCTCGCCCGGCGCGCTTGCGCCAATCGCCTGGCCCGCCAATCCCCCATAGCGCATCGTCATCGTGGCCAATCCCCGAACCGGTCTCTATTCCGCTTGAAAATCCGCCCGCCCCCCATGGCGTGCGGCGCCCAAATCTTACGCGCACAGTCTCGTTCGGGGGTCGCCCTCTGGCCCCCGGTTACGCAATCGTCCGTACAGGAATGAAACGTGGTAAGCGCTCAACCTAGCCCTCGGCCGGCGCCGGTCAACGGGGATAATTTGCCCTCGCTGAGAATCTTTTTCTTGACTCCCAAAAGCCTCTCACAGGGCAAGGGAAAGTGAAAAAGAGGAGTCTGTTCACTGAACATTATGTCGCAGCGCACAAGCCGGGGTGGTTTCTAGGCCGTCACCTGAGATCCAAGGATAAGCCTTAAAGATACAGGTATTTAATGCGCCCAAGGCGGCCTAGGCGACGGCGAGAGACTTCAGCCGCGCCGCCAGCCGCGACACTTTGCGTGCGCCGGTGTTCTTGTGCACGACGCCCTTGCCGACCGCCCGCATCAGTTCAGACTGAGCTTCGATGAAGGCCTTGCCGGCGGCGACAGCGTCGCCGCTGGAGACGGCTTCCTCGAACTTGCGCAGATAGGTCCGCACGCGCGAGCGGCGCGCCTTGTTGACTTCGGTTCTGCGCGCGATCTTGCGGATCGATTTCTTCGCGCCGGGCGTATTGGCCATACCGTATGGAGCCTCGATGGCGGGACGGCCGAGCCTGGCTCGCCGTCCGGGAATTTCAGGAGTGCGCGCATATAGGCGAACGCCGTCCTAGGGTCAATCGACGCCGTAGCCTCAGTTCCCCTTGAACGCCGGTTTTCGCTTCTCGAGGAAGGCGGCCATGCCTTCCTTCTGGTCTTCGAACGCGAACAGCGAATGGAAGAGCCGCCGCTCCAGCTTGATCCCTTGCGCCAGCGGCGTCTCGAAAGCGGCGTTGACCATCTCCTTGGTCAGCATCACCGCGTTCGGCGACAGGGCCGCTATGGTCTGCGCCGCCGCCATGGCCTCATCCATCAGCTTGTCGAGCGGCACCACCCGGCTGACCAGCCCGGCGCGCTCGGCCTCGGCCGCGTCCATCATCCGGCCGGTCAGCACCATGTCCATGGCCTTGGCCTTGCCGACGAAGCGCGGCAGGCGCTGGGTGCCGCCGGCGCCCGGAGAGACGCCGAGCGTGATCTCCGGCTGGCCGAAACGGGCGTTTTCTGCGGCGATGACGAAGTCGCACATCATGGCCAGTTCGCAGCCGCCGCCCAGCGCATAGCCGGCTACCGCCGCGATCACCGGCTTGCGGCAGCGCGCCACCTGCTCCCAGTTGCGGGTGATGAAGTCCTCGCCATAGACCTCGGCATAGGATTTCGAGGCCATCTCCTTGATGTCCGCCCCAGCGGCGAAGGCGCGGTCAGAGCCGGTGATGACGATCGCGCGCACGCCGGCGTCGGCCTCGGCCGCGACCAGGGCCGCCGTCAGCTCGTTGGCGACCTGGTCGTTCAGGGCGTTCAGCGCCTGCGGCCGGTTCAGGCGGATGAGCAGGACGGCATCGTGGGTTTCGACGATCAGGGTCTCGTAGGTCATGGCCGCTCCAGCTGGCTTGAACGCGTCAGGGTCCATCGACCAAAACACCGTGGGCGCGCAAGAGGGCCGGCACGCTGTCGGGCCCGACCAGGTGGCCGACGCCGACCACCATGACCGCCTCGCCCGTGCCCTGCAGCCGGGTCAGGATCTGATCCACCCAGCGATGGTTGCGGGCGACGACCAGCGAGCGATAGACGCCCGGCGACGACTTGATCATCGGATTCAGCGCCTCGCGGACCAGGCCGGGCGCATCCCCGGCCATCCAGACCGTCACCACCCGCTCATAGCTGGCCGGCCCTTCGTCGAGTTCGCCAAGGGTCTCCTCCAGCGAGGCGACCTGGTCGGGCAGCGGCGCCTTGGATAGGAATCCAATCTGCTGCTCGGCGGTCTCGAACGAGCGGCGCGGCACAGAGGCGGGGGCAAGGCCGGCGATCTGGCGTTCGACGCCTTCCTCCTGGACCGCGCCGGCTTGCCGGTAAACCGCCAGCGACAGGGTGATCTCGGCCAGCCAGGGCCGCAGGTGGTCCAGACCCTCGACGTTGACACCGCAGCCTTGCGCCACCTTGGCCAGGCGTGCGTGGCTGGCTGGCGAAAGCTGGCTGCTCAGGCTCTCGCCCGGCCCTTGCAGGCCTTGCTGGCTGGCCAGGCGGGTCGCCGTCAGGCTGGAGGCGTCGTCCAGCGGGATTTCGAACCAGAGGTCGTCGGCGACGGTCAGGGCCCGCTTTAGCATCGGCGGCTCCCAGTCGAGCCCGGGCGGCAGGATATGCACCGAGCCGAACAGGAAGATGGTCGCGTGCGGGCCGTGCACCACCCAGACCGGCGGCTGAGCGGCGGCGGCGCCGGCCAGCAGCCAGACGAAAAGTCCGAACAGCGCGGAAATCAAACGTCGCGTCATCGGGGCTGAATCTAGGCGGCCAGGCCGTCGAGGGCTAGCGCTGACAGGCCGGGCAATAGAAGGTCGAGCGGCCCGCCTGGACGATGCGCACAATTTTGCCCGAGCAGCGCGGGCCGGGGCAGGGCTCGCCCTCGCGGCCATAGACGCTGAACCGGTGCTGGAAATAGCCCAGCGCGCCGTCGGCTGCGGCATAGTCGCGCAAGGTCGATCCACCGGCATCGATCGCTTCCTCGAGCACCGTCCTGACCGCCGTGACGACCTTGGTCAGGGCGCGGGCGCCGATCTCGCCGGCCGGCTTCAGGGGCGAGATGCGCGCGCGATAGAGCGCCTCGCAGACATAGATATTGCCCAGTCCGGCGACGATGCGCTGGTCCATCAGGCTGGCCTTGACGCTCTGACGGCGACCGGCGAAGGCGCGGGCCAGGTGCTGGGCATTGAAGTCGGCGCCCAGCGGTTCCGGCCCCAGTCCGGCGAACCAGGGATGGGCGGCCAGCTGGTCGGTGGCGATCAGCGCCATGTAGCCGAAGCGGCGCGGGTCGAAATAGGTGACGCTGGCGCCGCCATCGGTCTCGAAGACCACGTGAGCATGTTTGGGATCGGCCGGGGCGGCATAGTGGAATTCGCCTGGGCGCCGCGCCGCTTGCCCGCCGGCGATCTCGAAGCGTCCGCTCATGCCGAGGTGCATGACCAGGGTGTCGCCGCGATCGAGCGGGCCAAGCAGATATTTGGCGCGGCGCTCGAGCCGCTCAATGCGCGCGCCGGTCAGCCGCTGGACGAACCCCTCGGGCAGGGGAAAGCGCAGGTCGGGGCGCCGGGCCTCAACCCGGGTCAGGGTCGCGCCGGCCAGGACCGGCTCAAGGCCGCGGCGGACGGTTTCAACCTCGGGAAGCTCGGGCATGAACGCCCTATGCCATGTTCCGGGGCCTCGCGCGTGGGATGACGCGCGCGGCCTGGGAGGCTAAGAGGCGAGCCATGAGCCAAGCCCTCGCCTCCTTCGGTTTCAAGGACGTCGACCCGGCCGAGAAGCCGCGGCTGGTGCGCGGCGTGTTCGATTCCGTCGCCCGGCGCTACGACCTGATGAACGACGTGATGAGCATAGGCGTGCATCGGGTGTGGAAGGACATCGCCGCGGTGCGGCTCAACCCCCAGCCCGGCGAGACCATCATCGACTGCGCCGGCGGCACCGGCGACATGGCGCGACGGCTGGCCAGACTGGCCGACAAGGCGCGCCAACGGCGCGGCGGCCCGGCGGCGCGGCTGATCGTACTGGACTATAATGAAGAGATGCTCGGCGTCGGCCGCGCGCGCGAGACGGCGCCCGAGATCGTCTGGGGCGTCGGCGACGCCCAGGCCCTGCCGCTGCCGGACGCCTGCGCCGACGCCTTCATGATCGCCTTCGGCATCCGCAATGTCGCCGACATCGCCAAGGCGCTGGCCGAGGCCCGCCGGGTGCTGAAACCGGGCGGGCGGTTCGTCTGCCTGGAATTCTCCAAGCCGGTGACCGAGGCGCTGGCTGGCGCCTACGACGCCTATTCGTTCAAACTGATCCCGCGGATCGGCCAGTGGATCGCCGGCGACCGCGAGGCCTATCAATATCTGGTCGAGAGCATCCGCCGCTTTCCCGACCAGGCGACCTTCGCCGGCCTGATGCGAGAAGCCGGGTTCGGCCGCGTCGCCTGGAGCAATCTGACCGGCGGGGTCGCCGCCGTGCACCAGGGCTGGGCGCTCAGCGCTCCATGAGCGACGCAAGGGCGCTTGGCCGGTTCATCGCCGCGGGCTGGGTGCTGGTCCGCGCCGACGCCCTGATTCCCCGCGAAATCGACCATCTGCTGCCGCCGTCCAGCCTGACGCTGGCGCGGACCTTGCGGCTGTTCAGCGGGCCGGAGGCCCGGCGCGGGCGCCCCGGCGAGCGGCTGGCGCGGGCCTTCGAGCGGCTGGGACCCGTTTCCATCAAGCTCGGCCAGGTGCTGTCCACCCGCGCCGACATCTTCGGCCGCGCCTTCGCCGAGGACCTGTCGAAGCTCAAGGACCAGTTGCCGCCCTTTCCGACCGAGGTCGCCAAGGCCGAAGTGGTCGCCTCGCTGGATCGGCCGCTCGCCTCGATTTTCGCAAGCTTCGGCGAGCCGATCGCCGCCGCCTCCATCGCCCAGGCCCACCCGGCCACCCTGCTCGACGGCCGGCGCGTGGCGGTCAAGGTGCTGCGGCCGGGCATCGAGGCGCGCGTCGGACGCGACGTCGAGGTGCTGCGGCTGGCCGCGACCATGGTCGAGCGCCACGTGCCGCCGGCCCGCAGGCTGGAGCCCATCCTTCTGGTCGAGACCGCCGCGCGGGTGCTCGAACTGGAGCTCGACCTGCGTTTCGAGGCGGCGGGCGCCAGCGAACTGGCCGAGATCATGGCTGAGGACGGCTTCATGCGCGCGCCGCCGGTGGTCTGGCAGGGCGTCGGCAAGCGGGTCCTGACCCTCGACTGGGCCGAGGGCATGGCGCTGACCGACCCGGCCTCCCTCGACCAGCCCGGACTCGACCGCAAGGGCCTGGCCGACAACCTGGTGCGCGCCTTCCTGTCCCAGGCCCTCGACCACGGCGTCTTCCACGCCGATCTGCACGAGGGCAATCTGTTCGTCGGCCCGCCGGCCGTGCTGACGGCGGTGGATTTCGGCATCATCGGCCGGCTTGACGCCAGCGCCCGCAAGCACCTGGCCGAGATCCTGTGGGGCTTCCTGCAACGCGACTATAGGCGCGTCGCCAGGGCGCATTTCGATGTTGGCTATGTGCCGGCGCACCATTCGGTCGAGGCCTTCGCCCAGGCGCTGCGCGCGGTCGGCGAGCCCAATGTCGGCCAGCCGGCCGGCGCGGTCTCCATGGGAAGGCTGCTCGGCCTGCTGTTCGAGATCACCGCCCTGTTCGACATGCGTCTGCGCCCGGAGCTGGTCCTGTTGCAAAAGACCATGGTCACGGTCGAGGGCGTCGCCCGGCGGCTCGATCCCAGCCACAACCTCTGGGCCGCGGCCGAGCCGGTGGTCAGCCGCTGGATCGCCCGCGAGCTTTCGCCGGTCGCCCGCATCCGCGAACTGGCCGACGACGCCGCCAAGGCCCTGAAGGCCATCGCCCGCATGGCCGAGGCGCCGGCGCCGGTCGCCGTGGTGGTCGAGCCGCCGCCGCGCAGCCTGAACGGGCTTTGGATGTTCGCCCTTGGCGCCGCGACGTCGGCCCTGGCCATCGCCGCGGCGATGTGGGTACTGAACCGCTAGTGTGGCTTATCATTCAGAAATTCGCGCCGAGCCCGCCACAAGGCCAAGTCGAATTTCTGAATGGCCACACTAGCCCTGGTCGTCCGACGACTCGCGGCTGGTCGAGCGGCGGCTATAGCTGCGGCTGCCGCTGTTCTGATCCGACCGGTCGCCGCCATCGGCCTGGCGCTGCACCTGCTGATCCCAATAGGCCTTGCCAGCCGCGGGCTTGAACATGGTCCTTGGCGCGCCGTCCTTGGTCACCACGGCGAAGATGTTGCGCGCGGGGTCATAGAGCAGCTTGTCGCCATTGCTGCGCGTCAGCGTCAAGGCGTCCTTCGGCGGCGCGCTGGTGAAGGCGTGCGCCTTGGCCACGAAGTCGTCGAGGGTGGGCGCCACCGTCTTCGCGTCGGTCGCCATCGTGGGCACTCTGATCTTTGCCGGGATGCAGTACGGCGGCGGACAGTTCGGCAACGGAATGTCCGCCCGTGTGGTAGCCGACGAGGCCGCAAAGAAACGAGAACATGTCCCGCACGGTGGTCACGACGGACCTCTAGATACCAGATTTTGGGGTTGGTATGCGAAGTGTAACTTCGCCCTTAGGTGCTCTTGGGAACAAACTAAGAACAAATTCTTTCTTTTGTCTAGACCCTCTTGAACGCTAATGAGCGGGCGCATTTCATCGAGGCGGAAGCGACGTGGGCGACAAGCGGGTCCTTCTGATCGTGGGCGGTGGGATCGCCGCCTATAAGGCGCTGGAACTGACCCGGCTGTTGCGCAAGGCCTCCATCGCCGTGCGGCCGATCCTGACCCGCGCCGGGGCCCAGTTCGTCACCCCGCTGTCGCTGGCGGCGCTGGCCGAGGACAAGGTCTATGGCGAACTCTTCTCGCTCACCGACGAGGCGGAGATGGGCCATATCGAACTCTCCCGCTCGGCCGACCTGGTGGTGGTCGCCCCCGCCACCGCCGACCTGATGGCCAAGGCCGCCGCCGGCCTGGCCGACGACCTCGCCAGCACAACCCTGCTCGCCACCGACAAGCCGGTGCTGATGGCCCCGGCCATGAATGTGCGCATGTGGGAGCACGCGGCGACCCAGCGAAACCTGGCCACACTGCGCGCCGACGGCGTCAGCATCGTCGGCCCGGATGAGGGCGCCATGGCCTGCGGCGAATTCGGCCCCGGCCGGCTGGCCGAGCCCCAGGCCATTTTCGACGCGATCGTCGCGGCGCTCGACTCCGGCGCGGCCGGGCCGCTGGCCGGCAAGCGCGTCCTGGTCACCGCCGGTCCGACCGCCGAGCCGATCGACCCGGTGCGGGTGCTGACCAACCGCTCCAGCGGCAAGCAGGGCTACGCCATCGCCGAGGCCCTCGCGCGGCTGGGAGCGGAGGTCACCCTGGTCTCTGGCCCGACGGCCTTGGCGGCCCCGCACGGCGTTTGCCGGGTCATGGTGGAGACCGCGCGCGAGATGCTGGCCGCCTCGCTCAAGGCCCTGCCGGTGGACGCCGCCGTCTGCGTCGCGGCCGTGGCCGACTGGCGCGCCGACGAGGTGTTCGGCGTCAAGCTGAAGAAGGGCAAGGACGGCCCACCCGTCCTGCGGCTGGTGGAAAACCCTGACATATTGGCGACCATCGCCGCCTCCGGACCCAACCGCCCGAAGCTCGTGGTGGGTTTCGCCGCCGAGACCGGCGACCTGGAAATGCACGCCCGCGCCAAGCTGGCCCGCAAGGGCTGCGACTGGATCGTCGCCAACAATGTCGCCGACGACGGGATCATGGGCGGCGACGAGAACGAGGTGCTGCTGGTTTACCCGCACGGCCTCGACGCCTGGCCGCGGATCTCCAAGGCCGAGGTCGCCGCCCGCCTGGCCGCCCGCATCGCCGAGGACCTGGCGTGAACCCGGTCATCGAGGTCGTCCGCCTGACCCATGCCGAGGGCCTGCCCCTGCCGGCCTACGAGACCGCGCATGCCGCCGGCATGGACCTGCGCGCCGCCGTTCCGGAAGACGCGCCCGTCGACCTTCGCCCCGGCGAGCGCGCGGCCGTGCCGACGGGCCTGACCATGGCCATTCCGCCGGGGTTCGAGGGCCAGGTGCGCCCGCGCTCGGGCCTGGCCTTGCGCGCCGGGGTCACCTGCCTGAACACGCCGGGCACCATCGACGCCGACTATCGCGGCGAGGTGAAGGTGATCCTGGTCAATCTCGGCGAGGCGGATTTCACCATCCGGCGCGGCGATCGCATCGCCCAGCTGGTCATCGCGCCCGTGACCAGCGCCGCCTGGAACGAGGTCCAAACGCTGGACGCAACCGCGCGCGGCGAGGGCGGCTTCGGCTCGACCGGCGGCCGCTAGTGTGGCGATTCAGAAATTCGCCATGGCCTTGTGGTGGGCTCGGAGCGAATTTCTGAATCAAGAGCCACACTAGAAACACTTCACTCCTAGCGTGCTTATTGGATTTGAAGTTCGCGCTGAGGTCGACCCAACTTGCCGGCGAACTTCAAATCCAGCACGCTAGCCGCCGGATTAGCACTCGTGGCAAGAATGTGTCCGCTAAGTGACTGAATTCCCGCATTTTCCATAAAAGTTCTTTTTTTGTTCTTGATCCGCTCCAGGGGGGATTATATCTTTTGCAAACACTGTGGATAAAACGTCGTCCTGCGGACACTTAGGAGTGTGATACCGTCCCCCGATAATCGGGAGGAAGAAATGAAGCTGTCACCAATCTTGTGCGCGTCTGTTCTGGCCTTAGCAGCACTTGGCACCACGGCTTACGCCAAGGAGGACATCAAGGCCGTGTCCCCTGCGGGCACGGCCTGTAGGATTAATGGTGTTGATGGAGTCTCACAGTGGAGCGACGGCTTCAAGGCTTGGTCGTGCAACACCACCAAGGCGTTACGCACCTTCATCCCCGCGCGGACAGCTAATGCGCTCAAGTCGGGGCGCCGCGTCCACACACCGATCGTCATAGTCCGGGATCCGAACTAGTCCCTGGGCTTGGGCTTCGGCTCCCTTGGCGCTGTAGCCAGGCGCTTTAGCCGCTCATCGAAGCGGGCCTCGTCGTCGTCCGTCTCTAGCTCGCGGGCCAGTTGCCGGAACTTCTCTATTTGACTCTCAGGGGTTGAGTTAGCTTTGCTGTCGGGCATGGCTCATTCCTTCGTCGCATACATAGACGAATCCGGGGACGAAGGCTTCAGTTTCAGGCCGGAGCCTGGAAAGGGCAGCTCGGAATGGCTGGTGATATCGGCCGTTATGGGACCCATGCACGGTCACATAGCCGAGATGAAGCGCTTTCATGACGTGATCCGCCCCATGGAAATCACGCGCGGCTCGCCGATCCATTTCGCCAAACTTCCCCACGATCAGCGGATTCCCGTCTGCGACGCCCTTGGCCACTCGAACTTCCGACTCCTGTCGATCTGCATCCACAAACCCAGCTTACTCGCCAGCGGTGTGATTGGTCCGGCCGTGGTCCGCGAAATTCCAGCCGATGAAAGCGTACTGGCGAGCGTCGTCCGTCATCAGGCGAGCCTCGCGGGAAATGTTCGCCTCTAGGATCGGGGCGATAGTCGTCACGCGAAGGTCTTTGATAACGTAGGAGCGCGCCGCGCCGCTCTCGCGGTCGATCAGGCTCAGCACCTTGTTCATGTTGCCGGGGACGGCCTTGGCGCCATCCTTCGGGGGGTTGAGCGGGTCGATACCCAGGAACGTCTCATCGACCTCCACGGCGCCCCCACCACGGCCGAAGGGCGCCAGATCACCGGAGCGCATCGCCTCGCGGATGCGGTGGGCGAGAAACCACGCGGTCTTATAGGTGACCTCCAGGGTGCGGTGGAGCTGGTGAGCCGAGACGCCCTTCTTGCTCGAACACATCAGGTGCATCGCTTGCAGCCAGATATGCAGGGGAAGCTTCGACTCCTCGAAGATGGTTCCCATGCGAACGGTGAACTGCTTTTTGCAGTCGCCGCAGTGCTTCAGGCCGTGGCGAACGCGCTTTTCAGGGTTGGCCTTGATGGCGCTGATCCGGCCCATGCCGCCGCAATGCGGACAGACTGGACCTTGCGGCCAGAGCAGCGTTTCGACGCGCGCGAAGGCGGCTTCTTCGTCGTGGAAATGAGGGGCGGACAGGACGGACATAGGAGACCTCTTTCGATGGCCAGACTATGCACTTATCCACAGATGTTTGCAATGTATATAATCGCCGCTCCAGGGGCCATGCTGGAGTTGTGGATAACTCAGGGGGCTTTTCCATGGTTGCGCGGGTCGTCACGGTGGCCTTCCAGGGCGTGGAAGCGCGGCGCGTCGACGTCGAGGTGCAGCTCACCAATGGGGAGTTCGCCTTCGTCATCGTGGGCCTAGGCGACAAGGCGGTGGCGGAGAGCCGCGAACGCGTGCGCGCGGCCTTCACCGGCCTGGGTCTGGCGCTGCCGGGCAAGCATATCGTGGTCAACCTGGCGCCCGCCGACCTGCCCAAGGAAGGCAGCCACTATGACCTGCCGATCGCGCTTTCGATCATGGCGGCCATGGGCATCATCCCGCCGGACGCCCTGACCGACTGGGCGGCGGTGGGCGAACTGGGTCTGGATGGGCGGATCGCCGCCGTCTCCGGCGTGCTGCCCGCCGCGGTCGCCGCCAGCGCCATGGGGCTTGGCCTGATCTGTCCAGAGGCCTCGGGACCGGAAGCCGCCTGGGTCGGCGATTGCCGCGTGCTGGCGCCCAAGTCGCTGATCTCGCTGGTCAATCATTTTCGCGGGCGACAGGTGATGAGCCCGCCGACCCCAGGCCCGGCGCTGGACGGGCCGCCGACCGCCGATCTGCGCGACGTCAAGGGCCAGGAGGGCGCCAAGCGGGCGCTGGAGATCGCCGCCGCCGGCGGCCACAACCTGCTGTTCATCGGCCCGCCGGGCTCAGGCAAGTCCATGCTGGCCCAGCGCCTGCCGGGCCTGCTGCCGCCGCTCTCGCCGACGGAACTTCTGGAACCTCCATGGTGCATTCGGTGGCGGGCCTGATCGCGCGCGGCGCCCTGACCCGCGCCAGGCCCTTCCGCAGCCCGCACCATTCCGCCTCCATGGCCGCCCTGACCGGCGGCGGCCTGCGCGCCCAGCCGGGCGAGGTCTCGCTGGCCCACAACGGGGTGCTGTTCCTGGACGAACTGCCGGAATTCACCGCCCAGGCCCTGGATAGCCTGCGCGCACCGCTCGAAACCGGCGAGGTGGTGGTCGCCCGCGCCAACGCCCACGTCCGCTATCCGGCGCGGGTACAGCTGGTGGCGGCGATGAACCCCTGCCGCTGCGGCCATGGCGGCCTCGGGCGCGGCGCCTGCGGCCGCGCGCCGCGCTGCCAGCAGACCTATCAGAGCCGCATCTCCGGCCCGCTGCTCGACCGCATCGACCTGCAGGTGGAGGTGCCGCCGGTGACCGCGACCGATCTCGCCCTGCCGGCGTCCGCCGAGGGCACGGCCGAGGCCGCCGCCCGCGTCGCCCAGGCCCGCGCCGCGCAAGCCTCCCGCGCGCAAGAGGCCGGCGAGGACGGGGCCCCCATCAATGCCCGCGCCGACGGTGGTTTCCTCGAACGTATCGCCGCTCTCGACCAACCGGCGGCCGCGCTGCTGTCCCGGGCGGCCCAGGCGAACAACCTCACCGCCCGTGGTTGGACCCGCACGCTGAAGCTCGCCCGCACCATCGCCGACCTGGATGGGGCCACCGCCGTGCGCCGCCTGCACGTGGCCGAAGCGCTGATCTACCGCCGCGTGGGGCCGGCGGCGGAGATGGTTGGCGCGCGCGTTTGACCGCCCGTTAAGCCGCGCTGGGCTAAGCTCGGCGCGTCATGCCCAAAGCCCCTACCCCCGACGGCATTCCGCTCGAGCAACTGGCCGCGCTCAGCCATGAGTTTCGCACGCCGTTGAACGGCGTCCTCGGCATGGCGCGGCTGCTGGAGTCCACGCGGCTGACCGCCGAGCAGCGCGCCTATGTGGCGGCGCTGAACGAGAGCGGCGGCCACCTGCTGGGCCTGGTCAACGACGTGCTCGACTACGCCAGGCTGGGCGCGGCCGGCATGGAACTCAACCCGGCCGCGGTCGATGTCGAGGACCTGCTGCGATCGGTCTCGGAGCTCATGAGCCCGCGCGCCCATGAAAAGGGGCTGGAGATCGGCTGGGCGGCCGAGGCCGGCATGGCGCCAATCCTGGCCGACGAGGGTCGGCTGAAACAGATCCTGCTCAACTTCGCCGGCAATGCGGTCAAGTTCGTCGAGACCGGCGGCGTGTTGCTGCTCGCCGAACGCGCCGGCGCCGGACGGCTGCGCTTCACCGTCTCCGATACGGGTCCGGGCGTTGCCGAGAGCGCGCGCGGGCGTATTTTCGAGGCCTTCACCCATGCCGATCCCGAGCACGGCTCGCGCCTGGGCGGCGCGGGCCTTGGCCTGGCTATCGCCAGCCGCATCGCCGAGGCGATGGGCGGCGAGGTCGGGGTCTCAGGCGCCGTCGGACGCGGCGCGGACTTCTGGTTCGAGGCGCCGTTCGAGGTCGTGGTTGGCAAGGCCGCCGGCGAGTCCAAGGCCGATGCGCCCCTGGCTGGCCGGCGCGTGGCCATCGTCTCTCCCAGCGCCATCCTGCGCGAGGCGGCAGGCCGCCAGATTGAGGCCTGCGGCGCCCGCGCGATCAAGGTCGAGCGGATCGACGAGGCCCTGGCCCAGACCAGCCCGACCGACGTCTTGCTGATCGACCAGGCCCTGGTGAAGGGCCGGGCGCGGCTGCGTCCACCGCCAGGCCGGGCCGCCGTGGTTCTGCTCAAGCCTGAGGAACGCGGCCGCATCGCCCGCTACCGCGCCGCCGGTTTCGCGGGCTACCTGATCAAGCCGCTGCGCCGCGCCTCGCTGGCCGCCCGCGTCCTGGCCGCCGAGGATGTGCGGGCCGCCCATCCGCCGATGGAGGACGAGCGCATCGCGCCGCTGGCCCAGGCCCACGTCGCCGCCGCGCCCGGCGCGCGCGTGCTGCTGGCCGAGGACAATCCCATCAACGCCATGCTAGCCCGCACCCTTTTGACGCGCGAAGGCTGCAGCGTCGAGCACGTAGCCGACGGTGAAGCCGCGCTCGAGGCCCTGGCCCGGGGCGACTACGACCTGGTGCTGATGGACGTGCGCATGCCACGCCTCTCGGGCATGGAGGCGACGCGGGCCCTGCGCGCACGCGGGGTCGAGACGCCGGTGGTGGCCTTGACCGCCAACGCCTTTGACGACGACCGCCGCGCCTGCCTGGCCGCCGGCATGGACGATTTCCTGGTCAAACCGCTGAGCCCCGAGGCGCTTCGCCGCGCCCTGCTGCTGTGGACCGGCGCCGGCTGGACGGCCGCGCGCAAGCACGCCAAGCTCGCCGGCTAGAGTCGAGGCGTTCGGCGCCTCGCTTTCGCGGGGGTCGGCCATTGTCCGAGACGATCGAGCCGGCCGCCGCCCTCGCCCCACCGGCCAAGCGCAGACTGGCCGACGTGCTCAGGGAGCTGCGCCGGCCCAAGGTTTCGCTGATGCTGGTGCTGGGCATCGCGTCCGGCCTGCCCTTCGCGCTGATCGGCAATACGCTGGCCTTCTGGCTCAAGGACGCTCACGTGGGCCTGGCCGCGATCGGTTTTGTCTCGTGGGTCGGGCTGACCTATTCGATCAAGTTCGTCTGGGGCGCGGTCGTCGACCGGATCAAGGCCCCGATCATCGGCCGCATGGGCCGCCGGCGCAGCTGGATGCTGGTCAGCCAGGTGGTCGCCGGCGCGGGCCTGATCGGCATGGGCCTGATCGATCCCAAGGCGCAGTTCTGGCCGTTCGTGGCCCTGGCCTTCGTGGCGGCGCTGGGCGCGGCGACCCAGGACACGGCGATGGACGCCTGGCGGATCGAGAGCGCCGCCGACGCCGACGAACTCGGCCTGCTCACCGCCGCCTACAGCGTCGGCTATCGCCTGGCGCTGATCCTGACCGAATCCATCATCCTGATGGTGGCCAAGCGGCTGGGCTGGCCGATCAGCTACGTCATCTACGGGGCGGCCATGTCCATCGGCGTCGCCGCCGTGCTGATCGCGCGCGAGCCGGTCGCCGCCGACGCGGTCCTGGAGGCGAAGAGCGAGGCGGCCAAGCGTCACCCGCTGCAGGCCGTCTATGACGCCGTCATCGGGCCGCTGATCGTCTTTTTCCGCACCCATGGCGTGGCGATGGCGGCGCTGATGCTGACCACCATCACCTTCTATCACCTGTGCGACTACATGCGCGGGCCGATGAGCAACCCCTATTACAGCGCTCTCGGCATCGACAAGGACACCATCGGCTGGGTGCGGCTGGTGGTCGGCCTGCCGGGCTCCTTCATCGGCATCGCCATCGGTGGATTCTCCTCCCTGCGGCTGGGCAACCACCGCACCCTGATCGTCGGCGCCATCGTCCAGCCCATCGCCATCGCCGCCTTCGCGCTGCTCGGCTGGCATGGCGGCGACTATGCGTTGATCCACGCCGCCGGCCTGAAGCTGACCGCCTTCGAAGCCATCATGACCGTGGACTCGATCGCCATCGGCTATTCGGGCGTTGCGCTGATCTCCTACATGTCGACCCTGACCAGCCTCGGCTACACGGCCACCCAGTACGCCCTGCTCACCTCGGCGCTGGCGATCACCGGCAAGTTCCTGAAGGGTTTTTCCGGGTCGATCGTGGTGCTGCTGCAGCACGGGCGCTCGCTGCTCGACGCGTTCGCCCTCTTCTACCTGGTGGCCGCGGCCCTTGGCGCGCCGGCCATCATCCTCTGCCTGGTCCTGACCCGGCTCACCCCGGCGACGCCCGTTCGCACCAGGGCGTGAGGTCGGGCTCCTCGCCGATCAGGGCCAGGCCCGCGGCGATGGATTCCAGTTCGGCGCCGGTGCTGATCTTGGCGGGCCCGAAGCGCCGTTCGAACAGCGCGCGCACGGCCGGCACGAAGGATGAGCCGCCGGTCAGGAAGACGCGGTCGATGGCCTCGGGCCTAAGCCTGGCGGCCGTCAGGGCTTCATCGACCGCGCCGTCGATGGCCGCCAGGTCGCGGCCGATCCAGGCCTCGAATTCCGTCCGTTCCACGTCGCGCTGTATATCGATCGCGCCGGCCTGGAAGACGAAGCGCGCGACGGGCGCCACCGACAGCGCCTCCTTCAGCCGCGAGATCGACTGGTAGAGCCGGTAGCCGTATTCGCCGTCGAGGAACTCGACCAGCCGCGCCACCTTTTCCGGCTCCAGCGCCCGGCGCACCAAGCCGCGGATGTCGCTCATGTCGCGGGAGGCGCGCATCAGCGCCAGCTGATCCCAGCGCGCGAAACTGGCATAGTAGCGATTGGGCATGGGTGCGATGTTGTCGAAGTCGCGATAGGTCGAGCCCTTGCCAAGCGCCGGCGAGACCAGGTTGTCGATCAGCCGATAGTCGAAGGCGTCGCCGGCCACACCCACCCCCGCCTGGCCAAGCGCCTTGGAGGTGAGCACCCCGCGTTTCCGGGTGAAGCGGACGATCGAGAAGTCGCTGGTGCCGCCGCCGAAGTCGCCGACCAGGACGGTGGCGTCGGCGTCCAGCTGACGGGCGAAGAAGAAGGCCGCGGCCACCGGCTCGTAGGCGTACAAGATCTCGGACACGCCGAGCCGGCGAAAGGCGATCTCGTAGCGGGAAAGCGCCAGGCTCGGATCGGGAAAGGCGCCGGCGAAGCGCACCGGCCGTCCGACGATCAGCCGCGCCGGCGGCTCGGCCATCACCGCGCCGGCATGCGCCCGCACGCGCAGCAGGAAGGCCGAGAGCAGGTCCTCGAACCGGTAGCGGCGACCGAGGATGACCGTTTCGGAAAAGGCGGCGCTGGCGGCGAAGCTCTTGAACGACTGGATGAACCGCGTCTCGCCCGGGTCGTCCAGATAGGCGTCGATCGCCCAGGGTCCGGCCTCGACCAGCCGGCCGTTCGGCTGGTCGGAATCGGCGCGCAGGCTGAGGCAGGAGCGGAAGGTGGTTGAGGCCTGATCCTCGAAGGCGAAGTCCGCCAGCACGGCCTCGCCGTCGTCGCTGGCCATGGAGACCACGGTGTTGGTGGTCCCGAAGTCGATCCCGAGCGTGGATATGGAGGCCGGCATGGGCGCGCCGGAGCGTTACGCGCGCTCCGCCTTCGTCAGCTTTGGGGTTGCGGGCCGGCGTGTTTGGAGCCTGCGACGCCTGTCGTCAAGTCGATCGCCGTGCGCGCGCCGCAGGCGCGGCGAGGTCCCTACGGGTCGCCGTGCACGAACTGGTCCACCATGGCGTTGCCGGAGTGGTCGATGTCAGCGGCGGCGCCCCGCCACACGATCACGCCGCCGCTCAGCATGGCGATTTCGTCGCCGATATGGCGCGCCGAGTTGAGGTCGTGGGTGATGGAGACGGCGGTGCAGCCCAGGCTCTTCACCTGCTCGCGGATCAGGGCGTTGATCGCCCGCCCAGTGACCGGATCGAGACCCGCGGTCGGTTCGTCGAAGAAGATGATTTCCGGATTGGCCACCATGGCCCGGGCCAGGCCGACGCGTTTCTGCATCCCTCCCGACAGCTCGGAAGGGTAGAATTCGGCGACCTCGCGGCTGATCCTCACCCGGTCCAGCGCCTCGAGCGCGCGGAGCTTGGCTTGGCGTCGCGTCACGCCGTCCGCGTTGATCAGGCGGAAAGCGACGTTTTCCCAGACCGACAGGCTGTCGAACAAGGCCCCGCCCTGGAACAGCATCCCGAACCGCGCCGGCAGCCGCCGCCGCTCGCGCGCCGGCATGGCCGCGACGTCCTGCCCGTCGATGAGGATCTGGCCGCTGTCGAGCGGCATCAGGCCGGCGGCGATCTTTATCATCACCGACTTGCCCTCGCCCGAGCCGCCCATGATCACCAGCGAGTGGCCGGCGGCGACGCTGAGATTGACGCTGCGCAGCACCGGCGGGCCGTCGAACCGCTTGGCGACGCTGCGCCATTCCAGCTTTGGCGGCGCCTCGCTCATGTGTGGGTGAACACGGTGGTCAGCAGATAGTCGCCGGCGAAGATCAGGATGGCGGCGGACACCACCGCGTTGGTCGTCGCCCGGCCGACGCCGCGCGCGCCGCCTGAGCTGTTGAACCCGTGATAGCAGCCCATCAGGGCGATGATGGCGCCGAAGACGGCGGCCTTGATCAGGCCCGAGACCACGTCCCAGCTCTGCAGGAAGTCCCAGGTGTTGCGGATGTAGACCGTCGCGTTGAAATCCAGCGTCCGGGTCGCCACCACCCAGCCGCCGGCGATGCCGATGATGTCGGCGACCACGGTCAGCAGCGGCAGCACCAGGACGGCGGCCGCCAGGCGTGGCGCGATCAGGTAGCGAAAGGGATCGGTGGACAGGGTGTGCAGGGCGTCGATCTGCTCGGTGGCGCGCATGGCGCCGATCTCGGCGGCGAAGGCGGCGGAGACGCGCCCGGCCAGCATCAGGGCCGCCAGGACGGGACCGAGCTCGCGCGTGATGCCCAGCGCGACGATCTGCGGCATGATCTGCTCGGCGTTGAAGCGGCCGCCGCCGGTATAGATGTTGAGCGCCAGGGCCGCGCCGGTGAAGGCCGCCGTCAGCCCGACGACGGGCAGCGAAAGGTAACCGACGCCGATGAGCTGGCGCGCGAACTGGCCAGGGAACCAGGGCGGCAAGGCCACGGCCAGGACGGCGCGCCCGGCGAACACGGCGACCGCGCCGGTTGTCCGCACAATGTTCAGAAAGGATCGTCCTATGGCCTGGAGAGGCTGAAGGGGCGCGGGAATCGACGACAATCGATCAGGCTCCGGGGGCTGGACTTGACGCCGCCGGAGCGGATGAGGTCGGGGCCGCTTGCGACGCCGCGGGTTGTTGCGGCCGCAGCATCTGTCCGACCAGCCCGAAGAGATCGACCGCGCCCTGGGTGTTCTCGATCTGGCTGCCGGCCTTGAGATTGGCGGGCTCGCCGCCCGGCTCGATGACCACATGCACCCCGCCCAGCAACCCGTCGCTGGTGATCTTGGCGGTGGAATCCGCCGGCAGCGGGACCTTGGGATCGAGGTCCAGCCGCACGATGGCCAGGTAGGTCTTGGGGTCCAGATCGATGCTGGTGACGGTCCCGACCTTGACGCCCGCCACGCTGACGTCCGCGCCCGGCGCAAGCGTGCCCACCTGGCCGAACCTGGCCTCGACCGGGTAGCCGTGGGCCTGACGCGGGCCGCCCGCCGTCAGCGAATAGGCAAGGAAGCTGGCGGCCGCGATCAGCACGACCGCGCCCACGCCCGTCTCGGCCCACTGTTCTCGCGCCATGCGCCCTCCAGATTCCGGCGCCCGGAGGCGCCCAGCTACGCCCTTTACCGGGCGCGAGTGTCCCGACGCTGCTGGCTCTGCTGCTGGAGCTGCGCGATCAGGGCGTCGATGTTGCCGCCGTTGTTGTCGGTCGTCGAGACGAAGTCCTGTTGCTGGGTGATGGCCAGCCAGACACCGCCGGCCTGGACATCCACCACCTTCCAGGATTCGCCGCCGCCCAGAACCCGCCACGACACCGCCAAGGGCTGCTTGTAGCCGCGGCCGCCGATGATCGTGTTGACGACGACGTCGCCCGGCTTGCGGACCACCGACCCGGTCACCTTGACCGAGTTGCCATTGAAATTGCTCAGCTGCGTCTCATAGACGTTCTGCTCATAGGCGCGGAAGACCGGCGCGAAGCGCTGCATCTGAGCCTGCGTGATCGTGCGGGCATACTTACCCAGGACGAAGGTGGCGATCCGCGGCACATCGGCGATCTGATCGACGATAGCGCGGAAGGCGCGCGTTCTATCCGCCGGGCTGGTGGCGTGGTCGTCGAGGACGGTGACGATGCGCTGCGCCTGGACTGCGACGAACTGCTCGGCCTGGGCGTCGTGGCTGGCCTGGGCGTGCGCTTCGCGGGGCGCGAAGGTCGAGGCGGCGAAGGCGCCGCCGATCGCCAGCGCGACGGCCATGGCGGCCTGGGTCAGGGGCGGTTTGAATCTATGGCGCGTCATAACATTCCAGATATCGACAAGGTGGAGCGGGGCTGGGTGGAGCGGGATCGGCGGGGACTGGCTTGGCGGCAGTCGGTTTAGCCTGGGCCGTGGGCGCAATTTGTGGCGGCGCTCCGAAATCTGGCAACTGGCTCACATCTTCCTGGCTGTGGCCGCGCGCGACCGCGATCTGACTGGCCCGCCGTTGCGAATAGACCGACCTTATCGAGGCGTAGGGATCGGTGAATGTGCTGTCCACCTGCTTCAGCTGGTCGTCGGCGCTGGTCCGCTCGGTGACGGCGCCCACGCCAGCCCGCACGTCGCCAAAGATGGTGCCCAGCCCGCCGACCAAGAGGCCGAGCGGATCGGCGAAGATGTCGACGAGCCGGCCCGCGCCGTCGCGCAGGCTGCTCGGCCCCGCCAGCGGCACGAAGATGTAGGGGCCCGACCTCACCCCGTAGCGACCCAGGGTCTGGCCAAAGTCGGACTCGTGCTTTTCGATCCCGATCCGGCTGGCCACATCGACCAGGCCCGCGACCCCGACGGTCGAATTGATCACGAACCGCGCGGTCGCCTTGCCCGCGGGCTTGAACCGCCCCTGCAGGACGTCGTTGGCGACCGTCCGCGGTTCGTCGAGATTGCGGATCGCGTTGTCCAGCCCGGTTCGGACCGGGGTCGGGACGACACGGACATAGGCGCGGATGGCCGGGGCTATGGCGGCGCGATTGATGGCCCGAGTCACGCGATAGGAGGCGTGATTGGGCCCCGACCAGGGATCGGGGATCAATCCGGTTGCGCTGTCCGAGACCGGAGCGGTCGTCGCCGGGTCTGGAGTCGCCGGGTCCGGAAGATCTTGAGCTTCCGCGCGCCCGGCCGCCTTGGGCGCATCCTTGGCTGGCGCCGTCTGCGCTATCGCGGGCCCTCCGGCCGCGACCAGAACCGTTGCCAGGGCCGCGGCCAGAAACGCCTGGCCGACCCGTCGAGCCCGGCCGGCCCTCACTGTTCGAACTGCAAAATGGAGGCCCGTCTTGATTGCCTGGCGGTTCATGGCTCGCCGGCCTCGATGAAACGGGGCGGCGGATACGAATGTTCCCCCGTGCACGCGACCTTGGCTCTGGACCATTGGAAGACTCCGCCTAGCCCTCAGTTGAGGCGTCCGCCAGAACGCCGCAACCCGGTCGTCGCCAAAAAAAGGCGGATTGGCGCCGCAAAGACCTGTTGTCGCCCAGTGCGCAATCGCACGATGCGCGCGGCGCCCGCCGGCTAGGCCTTCGCCTCGGCGTGGGGCCGCTCATAGGCCGCCATGGTCGCCATCTGCAGGATCTTCGACACCGAGGCCGAAAGCGGGCAGATCTGCACCGATTTCGACAGGCCAAGCAGGACCGGCCCCACCACCGTCGCCCCGCCAAGGGCCTGGACCAGCTTGGTCGAGATCGAGGCGGAATGGATGGCCGGCATGATCAGCACATTGGCCTCGCCGGTCAGCCGCATGAACGGGAAGTTGCCGCGCTTGTCCGGCTCCAGCGCCAGTTCCGGCGGCATCTCGCCCTCATATTGGAAGTCGATATCCATCTCGTCCATCATGGCCACGGCGTCGCGCACCTTTTCCGACCGCTCGCCCATCGGGTTGCCGAAGGTGGAATAGGACATGAAGGCGAGCTTGGGTTCGAAACCCAGGTCGCGCACCGCATGCGCCGCCTCGATGGCGATCTCGACCAGCTCCTCGGCCTCGGGCATTTCGGTGATGTTGGTGTCGGCGATGAAGAGGGTGCGGCCCTTGGCCAGCACCACCGACATGCCGATCACCCGGCCGCCGGGCGCCGGATCGATCACCCGCATCACCTCTTCCAGCACCTGGTCGAAGCTGCGCGTGACGCCGGTGACCAGGCCGTCGGCATGGCCGAGCGCCACCATGGAGGCGGCGAAGGAATTGCGGTCCTGGTTGATCAGCCGCTGCACGTCGCGGATCAGATAGCCCTCGCGCTGCAGGCGGCTGTAGAGGAACTCGACATATTCGGCGTTCCGCTCGGAAACCCGGGCGTTGATGATCTCAAGGCCGCATTCCGTCGGATCGACGCCGACTAGGCGCATGTTCTGGTGCACCAGCTCCTCGCGCCCGACCAGGATGGCCTGGCCCAGCCCGCCGCTCTGGAAGGCGTAGGCCGCGCGGATGACGCTGGCCTCCTCGCCCTCGGCGAAGACGATGCGCCGCTTGGGCGCCTGCGCCACCGCGCCGGAAATCTTCTGCAGGAAGCCGGCGGACGGGTCGAGCCGCTGGGCCAGGCCGGCGCGATAGGCGTCCATGTCCTCGATCGGCTTGCGCGCCACGCCGGTATCCATCGCCGCCTGGGCGATGAAGGGCGGGATATACCAGATCAGCCTGGGGTCGAACGGCGCCGGGATGATGTATTCCGGCCCGAACTTCAGCGTTCGGCCGTGATAGGCGGCGGCGACCTCGTCGGGCACGTCCTCGCGCGCCAGCTCGGCCAGGGCGTGGGCGCAGGCGATCTTCATCTCGTGATTGACCCGTCGCGCGCGCACGTCCAGCGCGCCGCGGAAGATGTAGGGGAAGCCCAGCACGTTGTTGACCTGGTTCGGATAGTCCGAGCGGCCAGTGGCGATGATGGCGTCGGAGCGCACCGCAAGCACCTCTTCCGGGGTGATCTCCGGATCGGGATTGGCCATGGCGAAGATGATCGGCCTGGGCGCCATCGACTTGACCATGGCCTGGGTCAGCGCGCCCTTGACCGACAGGCCCAGGAAGACGTCCGCCCCCTCGATGGCCTCGGCCAGCGTGCGTTTTTTGGTGTCGACCGCATGGGCCGACTTCCACTGATTCATGGACTCGGTGCGGCCCTGGTAGATCACCCCCTTGGAATCGACGGCGATGCAGTTCTCCGAGCGCACGCCCATGGCCTTGACCAGTTCCAGCGAGGCGATGCCGGCGGCGCCGGCGCCGTTCAGCACCAGCTTCAGGTCCTTCAGCTCGCGGCCGGTGATGTAGCAGGCGTTGATCAGGCCGGCGGCGGAGATGACGGCTGTGCCGTGCTGGTCGTCGTGGAAGACCGGGATGTCGAGCAGTTCCTGCAGCTCGGTCTCGATGCGGAAGCATTCGGGGCTCTTGATGTCCTCCAGATTGATGCCGCCGAAGGTGACGCCGATATTTT
>CALAEG010000337.1 GCA_937890965.1 uncultured Caulobacteraceae bacterium
GGTAATAGGCCGCGACGTCCTCGGTGGCGACGCCGCCCGGCGACTGCGAGCGGGTCATCGGCGCCATGACCACGCGGTTGGGCAGCTTCAATCCCTTGAAGGTGAAGGGTTGAAAGAGGGCGTCGGCGGCCATGGCGTGCTCCGTCTATGAAAATTCAGTTTTGCGCCCGCGAAGCTAGCCTCGCGGGCGCAGTTGAGACAGTCCAGAAAAACTACCGACCCGATGAGGTCAGACGCCGTCGAGGTATTCGATCTCGGGGCGGCCGCCCATGCAGGGACCCATCTTCGGCCCGGCGGCCTTGAAATACTCGGTCTGGCCGTGCGCGGTCAGGGCGTCCTGATCGGCATAGAGTTCGAGCACCTTGTAGGTGTTGGGATCGGAGCGGCTCTTGGTCAGGGCGTAGGCGAGGTTGCCCTTCTCGTTGGCGCGGACCTGCTTGGCCAGCTCGGTGAAAATCGCCTCGAATTCCGCGTTCTTGCCGTCCTGGACCTTCAAGGTCGCGATGACGCCGATCATGTCGTTTCTCCCGGATTGTGAATTCAAACGGACGTTAGACAGTCAGACGGCCAGCCGGGCAAGCCAGACCTTGGGTCAACCGGCCGGCGCGCGGCGGCGCACGAACTTCAGGGCCGTTCGGCTCTCCGAGATGGCCCGCGGACCCATCAGGCGCCCTTGAACACCGGGTCGCGCTTTTCCAGGATGGCGTCGACGCCTTCCATATGGTCCTCGGTCAGGTGGGAGATGGCCTGGGCCGCCGCCGACATCTCCATGATGGTGTCGTAGGAGGCCGACTGGCCCTGGCGCAGCAGCGCCTTGGCCAGGCGCAGCGCGTGCGGCGGCTGGGCGGCGATGCGGTTTGCGAGCGCGATCGCCTCGTCCAGCAGCGTCTCGGCCGGGACCGCCCGGCTGACCAGGCCCCAGGCCACCGCGGTCTGGGCGTCGATGACGTCGCCGGTGAACAGCATCTCGGCGGCGCGGCTCATGCCGATGGTGCGCGGCAGAAGCCAGGCGCCGCCGTCGCCGGGGATCAGGCCGAGCTTGAGGAAGGTCACCCCGAAGCGTGCATTGTCGGCGCAGATGCGGATGTCGGTCATGCAGGCGACGTCGCAGCCCAGGCCGATGGCCGCGCCGTTCACCGCGGCGATGGCTGGAACCTCCAGCCCGTAGATCGAGCGGACGATGCGGTGGATGTTGCGGCGATAGCCGTCGCGGATGGCCACGCCGGAGCCGGCGAAGGCCCCTTCCCGCGCCTTCATGGCCTTGACGTCGCCGCCAGCGGAAAAGGCGCGGCCCGCGCCGGTCAGCACCACGCAGCGGATGTCCAGGTCGCCGTTCACCTCTTCGCAGGTCGCCGCCACCGCATCGCCGTCGCCCGGCGCACCCAGCGCATTCAGGCTTTCCGGCCGGTTCAGGGTCAGGATCGCGACATGGCCGCGCTTTTCCAGGGTGAGAAGGGTCATGGGCAGGCTCCGCTTTGCGCAATCGCGGCGAACAAGCGCAAAATCCGGCCGGCTCGACAAGCCGAAACGAAAAAGCCCTCCGGGGCCGAAACGAAAAAGCCCTCCGGATCGCTCCGGAGGGCCGTCTTTGTGAGTGGCCGAAAAGCCTACTTCTTCTTCGGTTGCGCGGGCGTCGCCGGGCGCGGGGCTTCGTAACCACGCGGATGCGGCGCGAGCATGCCCGAGAAGGCGAAGGACATGATGGCCGTGTTCAGGCTCAGTTGATTCATAGCGGCGTCTCCTTGACCAGCGTTGGTAGCCAGAAAGAGACGCGTCGCCGGCTTCGTAAGGTCAGCCTTCGTAAGTCGTCAGCGCGTCAACCGTGACTATGACAGGTTTGTGACAGAACGCAAGAAAAACATCTTGGTTCGGATCATTTTGTCGCAGCGTGAGCCGATCAAGAGGCTGAAAAGGTTCCGGAAATTAACAATTTGAGAACACTCGAAGGCGCCTGAACGCTGGCCTTACTCGCGCGGAATGCGCACAACTCATTGTATAGCTTGTAGAAATCCAGGCTCAGGCAGCGCGATCGAACGACAGGGCCTCATAGCGGCGCAGGTGGTGGTCCACCGAGCCGAAAAGGCTCTCCAACAGAGTCGCGCGCTTGAAATAGTGGCCGATGGCCATCTCGTCGGTCATGCCCATGCCGCCATGCAGCTGGATGGCGCTCTGGCCGGTGAAGCGCAGCGCCTTGCCCACATGGGCCTTGGCTGCGGAAACCGCCTTGGCCCGCTCGGCGTCCGGCTCGTCCAGCTTCAGCGTCGCCATATAGGTGATCGAGGTGGACTGCTCGACGGCGATGAACATGTCGACCATGCGGTGCTGCAGCACCTGGAACGAGCCGATCGGCTGGCCGAACTGCTTGCGCTGCTTGGTGTAGTCCAGCGTGCCCTCATGCAGCTTGGCCAGGACGCCCATGGATTCGGCCAGGCCGGCGGCGGCGGCCTCGTCCATCACCTTGTCAATCAGGGGCAGCCCAGCATCGGCCGCGCCGATCAGGGCCTCGGCCGGGACCGAGACATTCTCCAGATAGACTTCCGAGGCGCGCTGGCCGTCGACGGTGGGGTAGTCGCGGGTGACAACGCCTTTGGCGGCCTTGTCGACCAGGAAGACCGAGACGCCATTGGCGTCGCGCTGGCCGCCGCCGGTGCGGGCGGTGACGATCAGGTGGGTGGCCCAGGGCGCGCCGACCACCACGGCCTTGTGGCCGTTCAGCACATAGCCCGCGCCGTCCTTCTTGGCGGTGGTCTTCAGGTCGGCCCAGTTGTAGCGGCCTTGCGGCTCGGCATAGGCGAAGGCGGTGACCACGTCGCCGGCGACGATGCCGCCGATCAACTCGGCGGCGCGGGCATGGCCGGAATGCTTCAGAAAGCCGCCGCCGATCACCACCGTGCCCAGATAGGGCTCGACCACCAGGGCGCGTCCGAACGCCTCCATGACGATCATGTTCTCGACCGGCCCGCCGCCCAGGCCGCCGAGATCCTCGGAGAACGGCGCACCCAGTATGCCCAGCTCCTCGGCGAAGGCCTTCCAATAGTCCGGCCGCCAGCCGGCTTCGGATTTGACGATCCCCTTGCGGGTCTCGAAATCGTACTTGTCGCCCAGGAAGCTGGTGACCGTGTCACGCAGCATCGACTGTTCTTCGGTGAAGTTGAAATCCATCGGGAAGGCCTAGCTGAGAAGGGTTGAGTTGAGGACGGCTAAAGGCCCAGCA
Source organism: uncultured Caulobacteraceae bacterium (assembly GCA_937890965.1). GTDB lineage: Bacteria > Pseudomonadota > Alphaproteobacteria > Caulobacterales > Caulobacteraceae > Poindextera. The sequence goes on from CALAEG010000337.1 coordinate 3,215, forward strand.
CCATCTTGGCGATGATGTTGCGCTGGAAGGTCAGGCACCTAGAAAGCGTATGAATTTCAAAGGCCATTCGCGCTCTCCAGGCGACCGCTGTGACGATCAGGTCACACACCGGTCACAAAAGTTCTCCCGCGCATCTTATTCAGCTATGCGGCCCGGACAAGAGCCGCTCAGCCTCGGCCCATCGGAAACGAACCTCTCGTGGTTTGCCCGCGAAGGACAACATCACCTGCCAGGTGTCGGCAACGCCTTCACC
>CALAEG010000338.1 GCA_937890965.1 uncultured Caulobacteraceae bacterium
ACGCTTGGGCATCTTACCCTGAATGCTGGCATTACAAGTGCAAGTTTGGTTCACTCGCGCGTAAAGCCGGTCCATCTGCCCGTCTTAAAAGACGCCGATCCGGACAAGTTTTTTTGCACCGCAGCGCACCGGATGCTAAAGGGTTTCATGACCTTCGCGCACGATTCTCGCGTCTGATCCCCCGTTGAGCGACGACCAGACCAAACCGCCGGAAGACAGCCGGCGCGGCGCTGTTGCGCCCGTTGGCCTCGAGGACGAGCTGAAGCGCTCGTACCTCGACTACGCCATGAGCGTTATCGTCAGCCGCGCGCTTCCAGACGTGCGCGACGGGCTGAAGCCCGTGCACCGGCGCATCCTGCATTCCATGAACGAACAAGGCCATACGCCCGAACGTTCATACGTCAAATGCGCCCGCGTCGTCGGCGACGTGATGGGCAAATATCACCCGCACGGCGACGTCGCGATCTATGACGCCCTGGTGCGCATGGCCCAGCCCTTTTCCATGGGTCTGATGCTGATCGACGGCCAGGGCAATTTCGGCTCGATCGACAACGATCCGCCGGCCCAGATGCGCTACACCGAGTGTCGCCTGACCAAGGCGGCCATGGCGATCCTGGCCGATCTCGACAAGGACACGGTCGATTTTAAGGAAAACTACGACGGCTCGGAGAGCGAGCCCGCCGTCCTGCCGTCGCGCATTCCCAATCTTCTGGTCAACGGCTCGGGCGGCATCGCCGTCGGCATGGCCACCAACATCCCGCCGCACAATCTGGGCGAGATCATCGACGCCTGCCTGGCCCTGATCGACGACCCGGAGGTCAGCACCGACGCGCTTCTGGACATCGTGCCGGGCCCCGACTTCCCGACCGGCGCCGAGATCGTCGGCCGCTCCGGCGCGCGCCAGGCGCTGCTGACCGGGCGCGGCTCGGTGATCATGCGCGGCACCTCGACCATCGAGGAGATCCGCAAGGACCGCGAGGCGATCATCATCACCTCGGTGCCCTACCAGGTGAACAAGTGGGCCATGGTCGAGCGCATCGCCGAGCTGGTGCGTGAAAAGCGCATCGAAGGCATCGCCGACCTGCGCGACGAAAGCGACCGCCAGGGCCTGCGCGTGGTCATCGAGATCAAGCGCGACGCCTCGGCCGACGTGGTGCTGAACCAGCTGCACCGGTTCACCACGCTGCAGAGCTCGTTTCCCGCCAACATGCTGGCGCTGAACCACGGCCGGCCCGAGCAGATGGGTCTGCGCGACATGCTGACCCACTTCATCCAGTTCCGTCAGGAAGTGGTGGTCCGCCGCACTAAGTTCGAGCTGAACAAGGCGCGCGATCGCGGCCATGTGCTGGTCGGCCTGGCCATCGCGGTGGTCAATATCGACGAGGTGATCCGCATCATCCGCTCGTCGAAGGATCCGGCCGAGGCGCGCGAGCGGCTGGTCGAACGCAATTGGCCGATCGGCGACATGGCGCCCTTGATCGAGCTGATCGCCGACCCGCGCAGCGTGCTGGTCAATGGCGGCCTCGAGATCAGGCTGACCGACGAGCAGACCCGCGCCATCCTGGCGCTCACCCTGTCACGCCTGACCGGGCTTGGCCGCGACGAGATCTTCGGCGAGGCCGGCGGCCTGGCCACCGACATCCGCGGCTATCTCGACATTCTGAGTTCGAACGAGCGGATCATGGCCATCGCGCGCGAGGAGCTGGTCGAGGTGCGCGACGCATTCGCCGTTCCGCGCCGCACCATCATCATCGACGGTGACGCCGACGTCGAAGACGAGGACCTGATCGCCCGCGAGGACATGGTGATCACTGTCACCCACGGCGGCTATGTCAAACGCACGGCGCTCGCCACCTACCGAACCCAGCGCCGCGGCGGCAAGGGCCGCGCCGGCATGGCGACCAAGGAAGAGGACGCCGTCACCCGAGTGTTTTCCGCCTCCACCCACGCGCCGGTGCTGTTCTTCTCCTCCGGCGGCAAGGTGTACAAGCTCAAGGTCTGGCGCCTGCCGCTGGGCTCGCCGACCTCGCGCGGCAAGGCCTTCGTCAATCTGTTGCCGATCGAGCCGGGCGAGACCATCACCTCCATCCTGCCGCTGCCGGAGGACGAGGCCAGCTGGGAGCGGCTGGACGTGATGTTCGCCACCCGCTCCGGCGGCGTGCGCCGCAACAAGCTGTCCGACTTCGTGCAGGTGAACCGCGCCGGCAAGATCGCCATGAAGCTGGATGAGGGCGACTCCATCATCGGGGTGGGCCTGTGCACCACCGCCAACGACGTGCTTTTGACCACATCGATCGGGCGCTGCATCCGCTTCCCGGTCGATGAGGTGCGGGTCTTCGCCGGCCGCGAATCCACCGGCGTGCGCGGCGTGCGCCTGGCCGAGGGCGACACGGTCATCTCCATGGCCATCCTGCACGGCGTCGATGCGACCCCGGCCGAGCGCGGGGCCTATCTGAAACACGCCAACGCCATGCGCGCGGCGACGCTGGGCGGCGACAGCGACGAGGCCCCAGCGGCGGTCGAGGACGACGACGAGGCGGCCGACGATCAGGTCAGCCTGTCGCTCGAACGCATCGCCGAGCTGGGCGCGGCCGAGGAATTCATCCTCACCGTCTCCACCGAAGGCTTCGGCAAGCGCACCTCGGCCTACGAATATCGCCGAACGGGGCGGGGCGGGCAGGGGCTCATCGCCCACGACCTGTCCAAGAAGGGCGGCCGGCTGGTCGCCTCCTTCCCGGTGGAAGACAGCGACGGCATCCTCTTGGTCACCGACCAGGGCCAGCTGATCCGCGTGCCGGTGGCCGGCATCCGCATCGCCGGACGCAACACCTCCGGCGTGACCATCTTCCGCACCGCCGAGAACGAGCATGTGGTCGGGGTCGAGCGGCTCGAGGGCGACGGCGGCGAGACCGAGGCCGACGACGACGAGATCGGCGACGCAGACATCGGCGATGAAGACGGGGACGCGGACTCGCAAGCCGATTGACAGCGCGGCGATTTCCAAGTCCATCGGCGGGCGCGAGAATCTTGACCGGGGGATAACAGTATGACGCGTGTCGGCCTCTATCCCGGCACTTTCGACCCGATCCACAACGGGCACCTCGACATATTGGCCCGCGCGGCGAAACTGGTCGACAAGCTGGTCATCGGGGTCGCCATCAACAACGAAAAAGGCCCGATGTTCTCGCTCGATGAGCGGATTCAGATGACCAGGCGGGAGATAGAGCCACTGACCCGCATCACTGAAATCGAGGTCATTCCGTACGAGAGCCTGACCATCCATTTCGCCCGCGAGGTCGGCGCGTCCACGCTGCTGCGCGGCCTTCGTGCGGTCACCGACTACGACTACGAGTTCCAGTTGATGGCGATGAACCAGCAACTCGACCGCTCGATCGAGACCGTCTTCCTGATGGCCGATCCGCATCACATGGCGGTGTCATCGAACCTGGTGAAGGTGATCGCTCGCATGGGCGGCGACGTTACGCCGTTCGTGACGGCCGCTGTCGCCGCGGACTTGATGAAGAAGGTAAGACCCGTATGAGGCCTGTTGTTCTGGCGTTGGCGGCAAGCGTGCTGGCCATGGCGCCGGCCCTTGCCCAGACGCCCGCCGCGCCGTCCGCGATGACGCCCCCGCCCGGACCCGGCGACTGGCGGCCCATCGACGCCGCCAACACCCTGGTCATCGACACCAATCAGGGCCGCATCCTGGTCGAGCTCTATCCGCTGCTCGCCCCCGCCACGGTCATCCAGGTCGAGACGCTCGCCCGCCAGCACTTTTATGACGGGCTGACCTTTTTCCGGGTCATCGACGGCTTCATGGACCAAACCGGCGATCCGCAGAACAGCGGCGCCGGCGGATCGACCCTGCCGAACGTCAATGCGGAGTTCCACTTCAGGCACACGCCGGGCGTCGGCGAGACCGACGTGACGCAGATACCCGGCGGTCAGGTGGGCTTTGTCGGCGCGCTGCCGGAGGTGAGCCAGCCCGGCGCCATGGCCGCCATCACCGTCGACGGCAAGGTGAACGGCTTTGGCCTGTTCTGCGCCGGCGCCATCGGCATGGCGCGCGCGGACTCCAACGATTCCGGCAACAGCCAGTTCTTCCTGATGCGCGGCGACCATTTCGAACTGGACGAGAAATACACCGCCTTCGGCCGCGTCGTCGTTGGCCTGCCGGTGGTGCGCGCCATCAAGACCGGCGAGCCGGTGGCCGATCCGAAGGACCGCATGCTCACCGTTCGCGTCCTGGCCGACCTGCCGGCCGCCGACCGCCCAAACCTACGCCTGCTCGACACCACCAGCGCCTATTTCAAGGCCGAGATCGCCGCGGTCCATGCCGCTCAGCACGACGATTTCAACCCCTGCGCTGCCGATATCGCCGTGGCGGGCGGGTAGAGTCAGGCCGCTCGATCCACGGCCATCGCCGTGACCGACAGCGCCAGACCCAGGGCGTCGATCGCGTAGAGCGCGCGGATGGTAGGCCCGAACCCGGCGAAGCCGCCATTGAGGGCGAGGCTGACCAGCCGGCCGCCCAACAGCCCGCCGAAGACGACGACGAGGACCACGAAGCCCGCCTGTCTGGGCAGCAGGCCGATCAGCGATACCGCGCAGACGGCCGCGATCGCCAGGAAGAAGCCCGCATATTGAGCCCTGATTTCGTTCAGGCCGCCGGCGTTAGCGATGGTGAGGCCGAGCTGCCCGGCGAACCGCGCCGGGGCGACGCCGCTGAGCCAGGCCGTGTAGAGGCCAAACACGGCGGCGACGGCGAGGATGATCGCTCCGAACGTATGTCCCATCTCTAAAATCTCCATGCTTCAGGGGCCGAGAACGATATTGGATAATCGGAGTATGTTACATAAATAGATTATGTCTGAGAGTCGAGCTACGATCGAGGCCATGAGATCGCGTCGTGAAACAAATATCGAGGCCACGCGCGCGGCTCTGCTGGCGTCGGCGCGAAAGCACTTCGGGCGCGAGGGCTATTCGGGCGCCGAGATCGGCCGTATCGCCGCCGACGCCGGGGTCACCACCGGCGCCATCTACCACCACTTTTCCAGCAAGAAAGGCCTGTTCCGGGCGGTTGCGGAGGCGCTGGAAGCCGAGATCCTCACGGTTGCCGCGAGCGTTGATGGGCCGGATCCCTGGCTGCGCCTGCGCGCTGGCTTCGATCGGCTGATCGATGTGTGCGCCGCCGCCGACGTGCGGCGTATTCTGTTTATCGAGGGTCCTCAGGTCATCGGCCCCGCGGCTTGGCGCGAGATCGAGCTGCGTTACGCCTTCGGCGCCATGCGCGGTGTCCTGGCGGCGCTGATGCAGGCCGGGACCCTCAAACCCTATCCGGTCGATCTCATCGCGCGCACCCTCTTGGCCCTGCTGCACGAGACCGCCGCCGAGGTCTCCCGCTCGAAACGCGACCCCAAGGTCCGCGCGCAGGTGGCCGAACTCGTCGCCGGGGTGCTGGACGGGCTGGCCGCCCAATCTTGACACGGCCGCCCTGCCATGCGCCCTTCCGCGCCTTTCCAAATCAAGCCCAGGCCCGCCTCGTGACCACCCTGCACGCCTATCGCACCCACACCTGTGGCGAGCTTCGCCAAGGCGACGCGGGCGCCGGCGTGCGGCTGTCCGGCTGGATCCATCGCAAGCGCGACCACGGCGGACTGATGTTCATCGACCTGCGCGACCATTACGGCCTGACCCAGCTGGTCCTCAGCCCGGAAACCCCGGGCTTCGACATCGCCGAACGCCTGCGCGCCGAGAGCGTCATCCGCGTCGATGGCCAGGTGGTGGCCCGTAGCGCCGAGACCCTGAACGCCAACCTGCCCACCGGCGAGGTCGAAGTGCGGGTTGCAGCCATCGAGGTGCTGTCCGAAGCCGCCGAGCTGCCGGTGCCGGTGTTCGGCGAGCCCGACTATCCCGAAGAGCTGCGGCTAAAATACCGCTATCTCGACCTGCGCCGCGAAAGCCTGCACCGGGGCATCGTGCTGCGCTCCCGGGTGATCGATTCCGTCCGCCGGCGCATGATCGACCAGGGGTTCCTCGAGTTCCAGACCCCGATCCTGACGGCGTCGTCGCCGGAGGGCGCGCGCGACTTCCTGGTGCCGTCGCG
>CALAEG010000339.1 GCA_937890965.1 uncultured Caulobacteraceae bacterium
GCCATGCCTCCATCTCCAGGGGCTGGGGATCGCGACTGTCCACGGCGGCCGGCAGCTGGTCCAGGTGGGTGTGCCAGCCGGTCGCCACGCTGAGCAGAAATTCGGTCCTGAGTAGCGTATTGGTCAGGACCAGTCGGCAGCCACCGGCCTCCTCGCTCAGTTCGAAACGGACGATGGAGTCCGGCGCGCCGTCCGGCTCGGGCCAGCCGTAGGCGAATAGGCGCGGCGGATCGAGCGCGACGATCCGGGTCCTCATACCTTCGCCCGGCACGGGCCAATAGAGCTCGATGAAACCGCCGACCCGCAGGTCGATCTTGGCCTGGGCCAGCCAGGCCTCCAGCCGCGCCGGTTCGGTGATCGCCGCCCAGACCTTCTCGATCGGTCGGGCGATATGGCGCTCGTAACGCACGTCATAGAGGCCGTCTCCGACCTCGGTGACGACGCCGTCGGGTTCATGGGTCATGACCGGGCTCCCTTTCATGGTCAGTTCTCGCTCATCACGTGGTCCACCAGGGCGTCGAGCTTGCCGGACCAGAATTTCCGGTAGGGCTGCAGCCAGGCGTCCAACTCGGCCAGCTTGTCCGGCTCCAGCCGATAGAGCCGGCGCTGGGCGTCCTTGCGCACGCTCACCAGCCCCGCCTCGCGCAGCACCCGGAGGTGTTTGGAGACGCCGGGCTGGCTGATGGCCAGCGCGTCGACGATGTCGCCCGCGGTGCGTTCGCGGTCGCCCACCAGTTCGATGATGCGGCGGCGATGCGGTTCGGCGAGAGCTTCATAGAGGTTCATGTTCCTATATGATCATATAGTTATATAACTGTCAAATGATATATAGAACGCCGGTCGCCGCGCCGATCCGGGCCGGCTCTCCAAGGCCGGTTGCGCCTTACGGCATGGTCGCGCGCATGTGCTCGCGATAGGTTCTGGTCAACGCCTCGTCACGCTCGTGCTGGCGCAGGCTGCCGGCCGCGCGGGCCGCCTGGCGCGGGGTGTAGACGCCGCCGGCCTCCATCTTCTTGGTCCACCCGGTCGCCAGCGTATTGAAATCGGTTTCCGGCAGGCGGCTGCCGACCTCCACGCCGTCCAGCACATCCGCCAATCCGTCGAAGGCGGAATGCCAGCCGCTGAGCGTCCCCGGCCGCCAGGGCGTATCGGGCGCCGACTCCGGCGGATCGAGCGGCCATCTGGCCAGAACCTCGTGCCCGGGCGGAATCCGCTGCACGAACACCATGCGCGTGCCGCTATCGGCGGGTTCGAGCTCGAACTGCCAATGGGCGTCCGCGCCGGGATGCGGGCCGCCGAAACGGAGCAGGCGCGGCGGCTCGAACGCGGTGATCACCCCCTGGAACATGCTGGGCTCTTCCCACAGGCCGCGGTAGGCGCCGCCGAGCCGGGGCTCGAACGCGATCGGTCCGAACCACACCGACATCTCCGCCGGATCGGTGATGGCGCGCCAGACCCGCTCGATCGGGTGCGGATAGGTGCGCACATATTCGACGGTGTAGCGGTCGATGAAGCGGGCGAGGTCGGCGTTGCTCATCTCAGATCGCCTTTTCAGCGGGCGGCAGGGTCGCGTCGATGTGGGCGCGGTAGATGTCGCAGAGCTCGAACCAGCGTTCGCGTTCGCGCAGTTCGCGGAGGATCTTGGACTTCTGCTCAGCCGTGAACTCGGCGCCGAAGCGATCGGCCCAATCCTGCGCGATGGCGCTGAACGCCGTCGGCGGCCGACGCGAGCCGCACGGGACGCCGTCCAGCAGGTCAGCCAGTTCCTCGAATGCCGAGTGCCAGCCGCCCAGATTGCCGCCGCCCCACGGCGTGTCCCAGGCGTGCGGCGGCTGCCAGGGACGCGCCACGCCCGGCGCGGCGTGCTGCAGATAGCGCAGCCGCGTACCGCCCGCTTCGGGCGACAGCTCGAACTGGAAATAGGAGCCGGCCTCGGTCGGATCGGCGAAGTTGAACCGGATGAAACGCGGCGGGTCGACCGCCTCGATGACGCCCGAGAAGGCGTCGTCGTGGAAGCGGTAGGCGCCGCCGGATTTCAGCTCCCAGACGCTCGGCGGGATGAACCATTGCGCCAGCTCGCCCGGCTCGGTGACGGCGCGCCAAACCCGCTCGATCGGGTGCGGATAGTGGCGCACGAACTCCATCGTATAGCGGTCGATGAAGCGCGCCAGTTCGGCCTCGGCCATGTCAGCTCCCCTTCGTCAGGTCCGTGCGCGGGCGGGTCAGGCGGATTCCGCGCGGCGGTATTTGACCATGTTGATCAGGTGGATGGTGTGGCCGTCGGGATCCTTCAGGACCGCGCCGGAGCCCTCGTCGTCGGTATTCGGGCCCCGTTCGAAGCGCAGCCCCTGGTCGGCGAAATCGCGGCAGACTGCTTCGACATCCCCCTGCCAGAAGGTGATCTGCACCTTGTCCGGCTCAATGTAGCCTTGATAGAGGCCGATGCGGCAGTCGCCCTTCTGTAGCGTCGCGCTGCGCCCCTCGGGCTCGCGGGCGGCGACCCGAAATCCGAGTTCTTGATAAAAGTCGAGCGACCGCTCCAGGTCTTTAACCGCCAGGCTGGTGGTGAACCAGCCGAGCCGCCGATCGCCCTTACTGGCGGGTCCGTTACGCGTCTTGTCCCGGATGTTGACGAAATAGATCGCCATGCCGTCGGGGTCCCGCAGCAGCGCGCCGACGCCGTTGTCGTCCGCTGTCGGTCCCCGCTCGAAGGCCAGCTCCTTGGACTTCAGATCGCCCGCGATGGTCTCAACGTCGCCCTGCCAGAACATCAGGGTCGTTTCTGGCGCGCGGCCCTGATAGAGCCCGATCCGGCAGTTTCCCCGCTGAACCGTCGCAACGCCGTGCTCAGGCGCGCTCCCGACAATCTGAAAACCCAGCTTGGCGTAGAAGTCACATGAGCGCTCGACATCCTTCACGTCGAGGCTGAGCTCGTACCACCCCAGTTCCATGTCGCGTCTCCCCTTCTTGGTCTTCAGGCCGGCGGCAGCGTCGCGTCGACGTGCGCGCGGTAGATGCCGTCCAGTTCCAGATACCGCTCGCGTTCGCGAAGCTTGTTGATGCTGCCGCCGTCGAGGAGGTCGGCCAGGCTCTCGAAGGCGGCGTGCCAGCCGCCGAGCAGCCCCGGATACCAGCACGTGTCCCAGGCGTGCGGCGGCTGTTGCTCGTGGGCGACGCCCGGCGTCGTGTGCTGGCTGAAGCGCATGCGCGTCTCGCCCTCGACGGGTTCGAGCTCGAACTGGAACCAGGCGTCCGGCCCGTTCTTGGTCGTGTCCTGGAAGCGGATGAGGCGAGGGGGCTCGTACGCCAGGATGGCGCCAGACATGTCGTCGTCAAAGCGATAGGCGCCGCCCTCGCGCAGGTCCCACTTCGTCGGCGGGTCGAACCACTGGCCGATCTCGGCCGGGTCGACGATGGCCCTCCACACCCGCTCGATGGGGTGCGGGAAGGTGCGCAGGTATTCGACGGTGTAGCGGTCGACGAAGCGGGCGAGGTCGTCGTTGGCCATGTCAGTCGCCCCTTTCCTTCATGCGGTCGAGATGGGCGCCGAGGCGGTCGAAGCGCGAATGCAACACCTCGAGCTGGGCGGTCATCCACTGGCGCACCTCGTCGAGCGGCTCTTCCTCCAGCCGATAGATCCGCGACTGCGCCTGCTGGCGGTAGGAGATCAGCCCGCTCTCGCGCAGCACGCGCAGGTGCCGCGAGACCGAGGGACCAGCCATGTCGAACCGGCTGGAAATGTCGCCGGCGCTCCGCTCGCTGGTCGCCAGCATGGCGACGATCTCGCGTCGGGTCGGGTCGGCAAGGGCTTCATAAACATCCATAGGCTTATGTAGCCATATGGCTAGATAGAGGTCAAGCTACATAGCATTGGCCCTCTGGACGACCTGCGGCCGCTTGGTCGCGTGACACGACTCCGCGCGCGCGCGTAAGCTCCGCTGGGGTGACTCGGGCTGGAGCGCGGTGTGGCGGGCGGCGGGAATAGGAGCGGAGCGCGTTCGGCGCTCGGCGGGGCCGAGGGAGTCACCTTCGCGGCGCCGCCTCGTGGCTCGACCAGCGCCTATATCCGCATCGCCGTCCTGCTCGCCCTGCTCATCCTGGCCATCTACACCGGCTTTGCCATCGTCAAGCTCGAGCGCAACGCCCAACAGGCGCCGGACACAGGCGATGGCGCCGCCGCCGCGGCCGATAGCCTGGCCGGCCACGCCGAAGGCGAGGTCGCCCGGCTGCAGGCGGCCCTGACCGCCGCCGGCACGGTCGCTCAGCGCCTGCCCGCCCAGCCGATGGATGCCGCCGAAGCCGCCTTCAAAGCCGCCCACCCGGCCGCCCGGGCCGTCGCCCTGGTCGGCGACGATGGGGTTCGCGCGGTCGCCGGCGACGGCGCCGACGCCGACTGGGCCGCCGCCGCCCAGGCCGCGCGGGCATCCGGCAAAAGCTTCTGGATCGGCCGCATCGGCAAGGGCGCAGGCGTCTATGCGGCGGAGGTCCTGGCCGGCAGCACCGAGGGCCAGGGGCGCATCCTGCTGATCGCTTCGGCCGATCTGGCGCCCATCATGCCCGCCGACATGCCCAGGCCGGCCACCGCGCTGGTGCTGGCGACGGCGGACGGCCGCATCCTCGCCGCGTCGGGCCAGGGCGGCGTTGACGACGCCGCGACCCTCGACGAAGCCTTCCAGGTCCAGGCCGCCGTGCTGAAGCCCGGTTCCGCCGCGCGCGGCGTGCTGCCCGACGGAACCAAGGCAGCGCTCTCCGTTCGACCGTTCGCGGACGGCGAGCTGATCGCGGTCGCCGCCCGCCCCGGAGATCCGGCCCTGGCGGCGCGCCAGAGCCTCGACGGCGACGTCTTCTCGCTGGTCGCGCCGCTGATGGCTGGCATAGCGCTGGCCCTGCTGTTCGTGGTGCAGAGCCGCAAGGCGGAAGTCGCGGAAAAGGCCTTCGCGGAGAGCGAGCGGCGGTTTCGCTTGGCCGTCGAGGCCGCCCGCTGCGGCATCTGGGAATGGGACCTGGACGCCGATCGCATGATCATGTCCGACATCGCCGGCGCCATCATGGGCTGGGGCGGGGCCGGCGTCGTCGGCGGGCCGGAACTCCTGGCCCGGATCGCGCCCGAGCATCGCGACCGGGTGCTGCAGACCCTGGCCGCCGCCCGCACCCACGGCGCCTTCGACGTCTCCTTCCGCCTGCCCGACCGCAACGGCCGCTCGGCCTGGATCGACGCGCGCGGCCAAGCCATGGGCCAGCCCGGCGAGGCCGGCTATGGCCGCATTATCGGGGTGATGCTGGACGTCACCGACGAGCGGCTGAGCCAGGCCCGCGCCCAGGCCGCCGAGACCCGGCTGCGCGACGCCATCGATTCGGCTTCCGAGGCCTTCGTGCTGTGGGACCGGCTAGGCCGGCTTCTGATGTGCAACCGCAACTATCGCGACTTCTTCTCGCTGGAGCCCAAGGTGCTGAAGCCCGGGGCGCCGCGGGCTGAGGTCGAGCGCTATGCCGACCTGGCCATCAAGAGCCCGGCGGTGACCAACAAGGACGGCCTGCGCGAGGTCGAACTTCAGGACGGCCGCTGGCTGCAGATCTCCGAGCGCCGCACCGCCGAGGGCGGCATGGTGATGACCGCCGCCGACATCACCGCCATCCGGCGCGAGGACGAGGCCAGGCGGCGCAATGAGGCCGAACTGACCCAGACCGTGCAGAGCCTCAAGCGGAGCGAAGCCCAGGCCGCCGACCTGGCCGCCAAGTACGAGGCGGAGAAGATCCGCGCCGAGGGCGCCAACAAGGCCAAGAGCGAGTTCCTGGCCAATATGAGCCACGAGCTGCGCACGCCGCTGAACGCCATCAACGGCTTTTCCGAGATCATGGTCGGCGAGATGTTCGGGGCCATGGGAGACAAGCGCTACAAGGAGTATGCGCAGGACATCCTCTCCTCCGGCCAACACCTGCTGGCCTTGATCAACGACATCCTCGACATGTCGAAGATCGAGGCCGGCAAGATGAACCTGCGCTTCGAGCCGATGCAGCTGGCCGATGTGGTCGAGGATTCGGTGCGGCTGATGCGCAATCGCGCCGATGCGGGCGGGCTGACCCTGGAGGCCGAGCTGCCGCCGCTGCCGGAGATCGAGGCCGACTATCGCGCCATCAAGCAAGTGATCTTGAACCTGCTCTCCAACGCGCTGAAGTTCACGCCGGCCGGCGGCCATGTGCAGGTCGGCGCGGACATGCGCCGCGATGGCGGAGAGGATCGGGTGCGGCTGACGGTGCGCGACACCGGCATCGGCATCTCGCCCGAAGACCTTGAGCGTCTGGCCCGGCCCTTCGAGCAGATCGAGAACCAGCACTCCAAGACCCAGCAGGGCACCGGTCTGGGCTTGGCCCTGACCAAGTCCCTGGTCGAACTGCACCAGGGCCTGCTGGAGCTGACCAGCGAACCTGGCGTCGGCACGGTCGCCAGCGTCACCCTGCCCATGCGCCACAGCGCCCAGGCCGGCGCGTTCGCAGCGTAACGGCCACGCTCACTTGATCCTCCCCCCAGGGGGAGGATCTTTGGCCTACTTCGCCGCCGCAGGCGCCGACGAGGCTGGGGTCAGGGCGTTATGGTTTTGCAGCCAGCGCAGGACCGGGCCGCGGCCGAGGCCCTCGGAGAGGATGGCGCGGTTCGGGGCGTCGAGCTTGGCGGCGAAGTCGAGCATGGTATTTTCGAGCTTTTCGCGCACCTGCCCATCGTCGGCCCGGGCGCGATCCAGCGCCGCGCCCACCGCGGCGCGATCGAAGTCGGGTGCGCGCATCAGGGCGACCGCCTGACGGCGCTGCATGCGGGCGTCGAGCAGGGTCGGGCCCTGCCGCTGGGCCTCGTCCTGCATCAGCGCCTTGAACACGTCCCGATCGGTCGGATCGAGCCGCTCGGCCGCCGCCATCAGGGGGTTGGGCCGCGGGCCGGGACCCGGGTGGGGCGCGAAGGTGCGGCCGAAGAAGAGGCCCGCCGCGGCGCCGACGACGAAGACATTCACCACCAGCGACAGGGCAAGCGCGATCCAGAGCGCGCGCGGGCTCATCAGCTCTCCCCTTCGTCGAGGGCAGGCACCGCCGGCGGCGTGCCGTCGAGCGCCGCGCTGATATTGGCGGTGGCGGTGTCGCCCTCATGGGCGGGCGCCTGGCCAAGGCCGGTGGCCCCGAAGCCGGCGCCGACCATGAGGCCGATGACGCAGGCCGCCGCCAGGCCGACGCCGGAAATCCACAGGTCGCGCGGACGCAAGCCCCGCACGACCGGCGCCCCGGCCGCGATGCGGCCGCGCAAGGCGGCGCTGGCGGCCTCGGGCGCCCAGGCGCCGAGCACCTCGTCGAGCCGCAGGGCCTGAGCCCGCATTGCGTGCGCGGCCGGTGTTGCGGCCAAATATCGCAGCGCCGGCGCGCGGTCGGTTTGCGGCCAGCGGGCGGATTCACCGCCATAGGCCTGGGTCAACTGCTCAAAACGCTCTGCGTCCATCGGCTCCACGTTCAACCTCTTCATCCCCCTCAAAGCCCTTGCGCCATGGGCGCCAGCGTCGCGCGCAGGCTGCGCCTGGCCCGCGACAACAGGCTCTCCAAGGCTTCAACGCTGATCCCCATCAGTTCCGCCGCCTCGATATTTCCCAGTTCCTGATAGTGACACAGCACAATCGCCTCCCGCTGACGATGCGGAAGCTTGGCCATGGCCGCCTCGACCGCACGTCCGACATCGGCCGCCAGCAAGCCCCGATCAGGCGCGGGCCCGGTGTCGGGCATCTCCGGTGGCTCGGCCTGCGGGATCTCGCGGCGGCGACGCAGGCGGTCGTAGCAAAGGTTGAGCGTCACCCGGTGCATCCAGGTATCGAACCGCGCCGCGCCCGGCCGCCAGGCAGGCGCGTGGCGCCAGACACGCAGGAAGACCTCCTGCGCCACATCCTCGGCCTCGACCGCGTCGGTCAGCATGCGCCGGGCGAGCGCCAGGATGCGGCCCAGCTTCAGCGCCACGAACTTATTGGCCGCGCCGGGTTCGCCGCGCGCGATGCGGGCCACCAGCTCTTCGTCCGGATCGGCGCGGCCCTGGCTCAAACCTTAGAAGCCCCCTCGTTCCGGCCATAGTGCGGGCAAACGCCCGCCGTTCCAAAACGGAGCCCCGCCTGGGCGCCATCGTCTAACGGCGGCCAAGGTTCTAGTCCGTCTAAGAGTCTGCCGGTATCAGGCGTTCGTAGGCCGTTATCGCCGCCGCGCGGGCGCGGGTCAGGCGGGTGCGCAGGGCCGTGAAGCTCTTGGCGCGCCCGGCGCGTGCGAGCGCGGCCTGGAAACCCTTGGGTTCGCTGTCCGGATCGGCGGGGTCGGCCACGGCCAGCTTCATGAGCTGGGACAGGTCCTGCTGCAGCCGCCAGGCCTCGATCAGGGCCTCAAGCGGCGCGGGCGCGGCCAAGCCCGCCCCGGCCATGGCGGCGAGCGCATCGGCGGTGTGGACGCACAAGGGTCCCCCGGACGCGGCGTTGGCCAACTGCAGGTACTCGGCGGCGAACTCGATATCGACC